>NZ_JBFUES010000235.1:0-8625 GCF_056403875.1 Bradyrhizobium sp. P2_E8 | reverse complement strand
CGGCACTTGCGACACGTTGGTGCAGGGCGCGCAGGCGGGCAAGCGCCTGGGTTTCTTCACCCAGTTTGTCGATCAATTCCTGCTCATCGGAATCGTCCGGTAAACCGGCGTCGGCAAGCCGCGCGATGATACCCTTGCGCGCTTGTTCGTTCTCGTTCGTGCGCGTACGAAGGATCGGGAGTTGGCCTGTGAGCTCCGCGATGGTGCGTAACTCCGCATCGAGCAGTCCCTGCAGCCTAGTCTGTTCCTGTGTTGCGGCATCGTGAGATCGGCGAAGCTCATCGAGCAGGCCCGCACGATCTTGCTCCGCTTCATTCAATTCATCATCACTCGAATCCAACGTCACGCCACTCAAGCGCGGGTCGCTACGCGATGTCGTGAGCCCCTTGCGAATTCGCTCCAGTTCCGTATTCGCCGCGGTCCTCGCCGCCTCCTGCTGGGAAATCGACTTGGTGAGCGCGTCGAGGGCAGCTTTTGCCGCATCGACGGCATCCGCAGCCGCCTTCACGGCAGCATTGCTGTCTTCGATCTCCTTGCGTGCTTCGGTGGAATTGGCCGCGATCTGCCGGGTCAATTCAGTCAAACCGGCAGAAGTCTTCAGACCGAGGCTATTTGCAGTGTCCATCCAGAGATTTATCTCTCGATCACGGGAGATGCGTTCGCTCGCGAGCTGGCTCAACTGCGCTTGAGCAGACTTCTGCGCTTCACGATTTCCGGCGAGCTGGCGGGTGATTTCCTGGATGCGCTGCCGCAGCCCGGCGAGTTCGGTGCGTGCCGTGCTCGCGCTGTCGAGCGTCATCTGCCCTTGGATGTGACGGACGAGCTCGTCCTGGCTTCCGTGATCGACGCCGCACAGCGGGCAGTTGCCGTCCGTGATATGCTTTTGCAGCTGGGAAAGTAATTGTCGCAGCTCGGACTGGCTGCGATCGGCATCGGCGATCACTCGCTCGAGGGCTGTCTGCTGTGGGGTACTCGCATCCAGTTGCGCTTGCATCGTTGGCTCTGCCGCACGCAACTCCAGCAAAGTCTGGTTCAGGGCCGCTTCCTGCTGTCTGATTTCGGCGAGACGGTCGGTACTTGCCTTCCACGGGCCCGAGGCCGCACGAAGTGCCTCCAGGTCGGCGGAATGCTTTCTCGCAGCAGTTTGCCGTTCAACGGACATCGCGAGCTGATTGGATTTTTGCTGCAGATCGGCCGAGGCGGTTGCTGACCGGTTGCGATCCGCGGCGACCGCCTCGGTCGCCCGATTGAGACGCTCGGTTTGGACGTTGAGCGAGTTGAGCGCACTTGTGTAGCCTGGGCGCTGATCACGCACCCATTTGAGATTGTCGAGCGCCGATTGAGCCTGCCGGATCTGGGCGGTGATCTCTGAAACGCGCTTGCGGACAGCGTCCAGTTGCTCCTGGACGGACGCTTTCGCTTGTTCGGCAGTCACCCTGCGGGCATCGCCCGCTTCGAGCTGCGCGCGCAGGTCCTTACCTTCCCGGATGAGAGGGGGCAGCCGGACGACTTCTTTCGCAAGCTCGGAAAGAAGAGCGATCCTGCCCTCGCTTTCAGCGATCCGGGCCTCCAGCGTCGCCCGCCAGCCACGTACCGCGGTGGCATCCGCAGCACCAGAGCCGGCGTCGACGCCGATATCCTTCAACGCGGCGCGCAAATTGCGCAGCTCGGCATTGAGGGCGCCAATGTTCGACTTGTCCTTGATGGTACGACGAAGACCATCGAGCTCGGACTTGTCCGCTTTCAAGGAAGTCGTGGTTTCCGATATCTCGGAAGAAAGCGCATCGAGGCCGTTCTTGAGTATAGTCACGATGTTAGCGGACTTTTTCAACGCGTTCTCATAATCCTCGAACGCCAGCATGCGCGAGACGATCTCGCGCGGAAGGGTGCAATGATCCTTGAAACTCTGTGTCAGCGCCTGATTGTCCTGGCTAAACAAGTGGGAGGCACGAAACAGGCTGATGAGATTGTCGATCCGTTCGGCGACGGCCTCCCCACTCTTGGTCAGCTGCTTGAGGATGGGCTTGCGGTCGGTCGGCGATCCATCCAGGGTTGCATGCGCTGCGTCGGACACTGTTCTGTCGATCGTGTGCGATTTCCCGTCTGATTGATATGTCAAGGCGACCCGGGCATCCTCCGGCTTGCTGTCGAGATGGGCTGCGACCTCGCGGAAGCGGTCGCTATCGGTAATCTTGAGGCGGCCGATGGATCCGGTGATGCCGAAGTCGATCGCGTCGAAGAACGAGGTCTTGCCGAACCCGTTGGGCCCAAAGAGCACCGTGATCTCGCTGCCGATCTCGAACGTCATCGGGGCGCGGTATGCCCGGAAGTTTTCGATCGTGACGGATTCCAGCAACACAGGCGCGCTGGTCTGTTCGTCAGAAACTGCGGATAATGTCACCACGCGTGTCGGTGCTTTCGGGCTCCCATACTCGTTGGCGAGACAGGCTTCGACGATCCGTTCCGCACTCCGCTCGTGTTGAACCACGATCTGCCGGGCCAGCGTCGTGGGAACTCCGGACTGTTGAAGGAATGTTTGGGCTGATGCCGGACGAAGGGCCGGGCCGTCAAGTTGCGTCAATGGCAGGAAGGGCAGCCGCGCGAGTGCGTTCCCGACGTGCTCGGTGAGTGGTACCACGAATTTGCGGCAAAAATAGACGTCGGTTTCGATGTTCGAGGCGATCTGGTCGAGCTTGTCAGCGTCTGGCGCTATGCAGAGCACGTAGGACAGATCGTATTCATCCCAGTCCTTCGATCGCTCGGCCTCGGCCTTGAACGCCTCGTAGGTTTCCTCGAACGTTGCGTGCAGATCGGAACCTGCAAAGGCAAAGGCGGCGACGACCCGATCGGTTTGCAGGATGGTGACCGGGAGACCTTCTCCTGCCTCCAATATTGACAGGGTGCCTCCCGGCACCTGACCGAGGCACGCCTTTACCGCTTCCGCGTGACCTTCGTTAAGCGCCGACATGGGCAGCAACTTTTTGTGAGAGTTCTTCGACGGTGGTCGCATCGATGAAGGCGGCGATCAATCCTTGATAATCGACGTGGATGATCGCGCCCTCGGGATCGGTGATCTTGCGCTTGTCACCAAGCTTTGGCTCGCTGGTTTGAAGTATGCTACCAGATCGGCGCCGGCGCGGCAGGTTCTCACGATCGCGTGTGACCAGGATTGCCTGCCGGCGGGTATTCGGCGTGAACTGGGTTCGCGCGTATTTGTGGCATTGCTCATGTGTCTTGCCCCGTACTGCGAGCAGGTCGAGCGTCTTCCCGCCGAGCGACACCGTGGCATGTCCGGCATTTTGATCGCCTGCAGTGACCCCGCCGCACAAGCCGAACAGATCGAGCGTATTCACCACGTGAACGAGGGCGCCGCGTTCATCAGCGTCCCACGCATCTGCGTTGTCTTCCGACGCGGTACGTCCGCTGGCCTGACCCTCGCGTGCGGTGGCCAACTTGATCACCCGGTCGCAGGAGGATCCGGAGAGCGCGCGCAACTCCTGAATCGATGTGGCATGAGCGGCGTCGGCACGGGCGCCGAGGTCGCCCGCAGGCTGCAAATCGCTGAGGCTCGTTACATCGTCGAGCTCATCGTTGATCCATTTGACGCAGGCCGGGACCAGGTTGGATGGCGTGCGTGGATCGGGGGGAGCTGCCAGCGGGAAGACGAACGGTCGATCGACCGCGAACGTGCGGTGTGCCGCACCAGCGATCACGGAGTCGGGATTGATCTGGACGAACGAATGAATGCACGCGCCTTTCTCACGGAAATACGCATCGCGGAAGGGATTCAGCAGCGGATTGCCCCTGAACCGTTGACCGCCCTTCGCGACGGTCGGCCGTGAAGGCATTTCCTGAAACAGCGTTTGTTGTGAGAAGACCACGCTGGTGCCGCCGTAGACCGCGGATCGCCCAGGGACGGGCTTGCCTGCGCTGTTGGCGAACACGAGGCATGTGCGGTCCCGCCGGACGTTCGGCACAATCGTTCCGTCAAAGAAGGACGCTATCTCGCCCATAAACGATGGGTGCGACGGCCACGTGTTGCATTGGATGACGAACATCCATGAAAGCGCCAGCTCGCCTTCGCCAGCTTGCACGCCGAGATCATCGAGGGCCCATCGCCACGACCGCTTGGTGCCGATCGTGGCAATCCAGTCGAAACAGATAAGCGAGGAAAAACGGTACTTCTGGTCATTGGACAAAGTTCCCTTGAAGGAAAAGATCGATTTGCCCCGGTACATGTTTTGATAGGAGATGGTCTGCTCTTGCCAGGCTGGCCAAAGCTTTGGCTGCAGCCAGCGTTCGACCGTTCCATTTTCGGCCTTCGTCCAGATGATCGCGCAATTGATCCATTCGCCGGCGCCGATGTTGTCCAGCCCGTTATGCTCGGTATCGAAGTGGCTACCCACGCGACCGGCCAGACTTGCGAAGTCGGCCTTTGAGAGCGCATCCACCCCGCCGATGACGATCGTTCCTGCTGGCCATTGCGCATCCGCGAGCGCGGCGTCGATCAGGTCGACCCCCTCCAGACCGGGGATGCTGTATTCCGGGAAGATCGTGAAATGCGTTTTCTCGGCTTGATGAGGCGCGGCCCGCGAGACAGCCAGTGTCGCAGTCAGATTGCCCAAGAGCACGGGTCTGCCGGCAGGGGGAGTCCTGTACGGCTCTTGCTGCGTCAGTGTCAGATGCGGTTGGGCGATCACCATCCCCACACGATCGTGCGGCAGCAGGATGCCCCGCTCTGTTAGGTCTACGCGTGAGATGTGGATCATGCCGGAATGAACTTGCAGGCGTCGAAGTCATGGACTTCGACTTGGTTGGACCACGAGAATTGGCTCCGCCAGGAAGGTGTGGCCGCCGCTCCTACAACTTATAGGCTAGAGTACGAAACCCGCACAAGAGCGTTCCTTGCACGCGCCGCGCCCCTCCGTCGCGGTGGCCGGCGAACGTCGTGGCTCAATCGCTGTTTGCGTGAATTTCGGAAACGAAGCCTGCTTTAAACGATCAGACGGAAGACGCAGGCAGCCATGTCTTAGCTGCGTCGGGTTGGAGCGATGCCCTAACTAGCGGAAATGTAGCATATTTGGGATCGCGGCCCTTGTGCGCGCGAGTGGCTGAGCCTCTTAGCAAGCGCGGTGAAATGCCGCGTGGGGATCGAAGCCCTCTGAGGGCCGGGACGCGGCTTGGATCATGGGAGCCTCGGTCCGCGCCAGCGGACGCGCCTTGAAGCGGATATCAGGGAACGTACAAATGTGTGATCCGGTTCGCGAGATTCGAAGGAGTTGTATTGCGTGATACTATTTTGGTCATGGCAGTCGGACGTCCCGAAGGAGATCGGCCGCTTCTTCGTGCGTGACGCGTTGCGCGAGGCTATCCAGACGCTGAAGACCGACCAGGAGTTGCTGGAGCCGGTCGAGCGCGACGCCGCGTCACGGCTTGCGATGGACTCAGACCGGCAGGGTGTGCCGGGAAGCCCCGATCTTGCGGCAACGATTTTCGAGAAGATCGAGAAGGCCGATGTGTTCCTCGCCGACGTGACGCTCGTCGGCGAAACGCCCGACGGGAAGAAGCTCATCAACTCCAACGTCGCGATCGAATACGGGCACGCGCACCGCGCGCTCGGCGCGCGGCGAGTACTGATGGTGCAGAACCTTCATTACGGTGATGGCGATGCGTTGCCGTTCGACCTGCGGCAAAAATCCTGGCCGCTGCACTACAGTCTCGCGCCCGGCGCCTCCAAGGCGGAGATCAAGGCGGAACGCGACAAGCTTAAAGTTCAGTTCGTCGCGGCGCTCCGCCCCTACCTCACCATGGCGGCGGCAGCAGCGCCGGACCATGTCCCGACGCCCACGACGTTCACTGAGGCCGTGTTCTTCCAGCCGGGCGAGATCCTCGCGCAGAACCGTATGCCGCCGCCGGATGCGATTGACTACAGTTTCAGCCGGCGGGACGCGCTCTATCTGCGCCTCGTGCCGGTAGGGGCACGCGCGACGCCGCTCAAACTCACCCGTCTCTACGATGATGTGCTGAACCGGCGCGTCGATCTCCTCCTGCGCAATCTTTACATGGGCGTCGGCGATCGCAACGCCTATGGCGCCATCACCTACGAGCCGCACGGCACGGCGACCGAACCGCGTGCATTCACGCAAGTGTTTCCCAACGGCGAGTTCTGGGCCGTGACGACGGAGATGTTCGTTCATCATCAAGGAGACGATCTGATCCCGACCACGAATGTGCAGAACATCTTCGGGCGCGTGCTCGAGAATTTTGTGGCATTGTCCAATAGTTACGGTAACGGCACGCCGCTGCGGGTGATCATGGGCGGTGTCGGCTTGCGGGGAAAGCGCCTCGGCATCGGCCGCCACCAAATCAGCCAGCCGATCCATGTCGACGCGCGGCACATCGAGGCCGAGTTGGCGACGGGATCACAGGAGGAACGTGACGCCGCCATGGCGGCGTGGCTGGCCGAACTCTACGATATTGCCGGCGTTCGGCACACGGACATGGAATAAATGGCGCGGCGCAAACCCACTCCCAAGGCCGCCAAGGCAACCGGTGATCGCCGGCCGGTCACGGTTTCGCAGGATTTCATGGAGGGGATCACGCGCTTACTGGAAGACGCCCCGCGATGGATCGATGAAGCTCAGACGGCGACGGTGTTGAAGACGGTCGCCGTGTTCGAGGACGTAGTCCGGCAATGCCTCGAAAGCGTGATGCGCCCGATGACCAAGGCCATGGAGGCACGGTTGTTCCAAGGTTACGGCCCCCTCAGTTCCTTCGCCGCCAAATGCGACCTTGCGTTCGCACTCGACCTCTTGTCGGAGAGCGATTACGCCGACTTGCAGGTCATCCGCAAGATACGCAACAGGTTCGCGCATGCGCAGGAGATCATGGGCTTCGAGAAGCCCGAGATCGCGAGCCTGGTCTCCAAGATGGCCCGGCCGAAACAGGAAGCCTCCTGGGCGTATGATTGGTACTTCAAACGCCTGCATGATATTGGCCTCAACCTGATCGCTGCGACGGCGAAGCAAGACGGCCCACGCGGGCGCACCGTGATATCCCGAAAGCGGTGATGACGGCAGGTTCGGCCGCTATTCTGCAGCATCGCCGCGGTGGCATATCCATGCAATCATAGAACGATTCGTCTGCTCTTCCGAGATGCCATGGATATTGCCGCAGCGCTGGAGCGCATCCACGACCATATCGAGAATGACCGCGTTGAAAGCGCGGTCATGGCTTGCCTGCGCGTCGCGCGGGCAAGCAAGGACTTCCTGTTCGCCGCCATCTTCCTTCGCGAGCTTTACCCAAGCAAAGCCGAAATCGCGCGGGCGCTGTTCAACGAAACGCAGCACCTCAACGATGAGGCCAAGAAGTTCATCTATGAGCGATCGCTGGATCGTCACCTCGACCTGCATACAATCGAAAGCATGGACCAGGACTCGGACAAGGCCGAAGGCGACCGCACCAACGTCCTGCCCGTCGCGGCGGGTGAGATCGAGTCCGAGATCAAGCGTTGGCAGGACACGCTCGCCGACCTCGTGCCGCCACCGGGCCTGTCGCAGTTCGACGTGGCAGAGTTCACGCTGAGTGCCATAGAGCAGAAAGGGATCGTGCGAACGCGCCTTGCCGGGCTGTACACGGTCAAGGCGCGTCTCAAGACCCGTTGCTTTAACTACGCGCTGGAGATCGAGCGCCAGTTCGATGCGGGCCGGCAGCAGGATAACTTCCTGCACAGTGTTCAGGCGGAGGTGCACAATTACTTCAGGGGCCGGTCCGACGACGTCGTGCAGAAGCTGATCAAGGCGAGCCAACTGGCCGCCTCCAAGGATGGCGAGGATTGTGCGCTCGTGCTGACGGAGGTGCGCCGTGCGATGAAGGCAGCCGCCGATCTGTTCTGGCCGGTCACCAGCGAGGAGCCGGTAAAGTGCAGTGACGGGCAGGAGCRCAAGCTCGGCGATCAGCAATACCTCAACCGGCTGCAGGAATTCGCGCGGGTCAAGCTGCGCAATTCGAGCGCGCGGGATCTGCTCATGGCCGAACTCGACCATCTGGAAGTCTTCTTCCGGCGGCTCAACGACCTCGCCTCGAAGGGTGTCCATGCCGAGGTCACCGTCGCCGAAGCCCGCCAGGGCCTGGTCGGTCTCTATTTCTTCCTGTCGAACCTGATCCGGCACCTCGTCTCGGCCGAGCCACAGACAGCGTGAGGGCTTCCCCGCGGGGCGCGGCTCGCCCTACTATGCCGTCATGGGTATGTGGAACTGGTTGATGGGATCGAAGGGCGCGCCGCACGGCGATGCGGCCGAAGACGATTTCGATTTCGGCAACACGATCCATATCGCCTCGCACGATTTCATCGGGCTGCGCGCGCGCTCGCCCAACGGGCGGTTCACGCTGGCCTGGGCCGATGGCGGGCCCGATCAATCCCGTATCGGCCGGTATCTCCTGCTGGATGGCAAACGGGTGATCGTCGAAGGCCGGATGCCGCGGCCCAACGACGGCGCGGTGACGGACGGTGGCGTCTTCATTCTCAATGACTGGGGAGCGTCGGAGACGCTCAACGGGACGTTCCATGCGTTCGGCGCCGATGGGAGGATCTTGGTGTCACGACATTTTATGGCCAACCTCTAC
>NZ_JBFUES010000234.1:0-8635 GCF_056403875.1 Bradyrhizobium sp. P2_E8 | reverse complement strand
GATGCTTACCTCAATCCTTCCCGAGTCAAGGCGACCGCGCTTCGGCCGGCGTTCGACGAGATGATGCGCTTTTGCGCGGGGGCGCTTGGCAACGCGGCGTTCGCTGGCCCGGCGCCTCCTCAACTCATCAACGTTCAGGCCGGCTTGCGCCATAAATCGACCTGTTAAGCCCAGCGCTCGACGGCTCACGGCGTCCAGTCTGCCTCACAGGCGGCAAGGAAGAAGCCGACACGTTCGCGCATGAAGGACGGCAGCTCCCGTCTCAGCTCCTTCGGTGTCTCCCCGACCAGCGAACGAAACAGCATCGGCAACAGGATCAGATCCAGGAAGATCTGAGCGGTGGCAAGGCTTCGCTTGCCGCTGAAGGGCCCCTTAGGAGCGCGCGCCAGCTTCTGCGTCGTTTCATTCAAGAGTTGGGAAACGGCATTGACGGAGCGATCGCGCGCGGCGTCGTGGACGTTGCGGCTCAACTCGGGAAAACGCTGCGCTTCGGCGATCGTGGCGCGAACCATGCCCAACGATTCCTCGATGAGATTTTCCACGATGGTGGTGCCGAGGTTCGAGAGCTTGTCATGAAGGGTGCGGCCCTCGGGCTCGATGCCTTCGAAATCCGTCAGCCTGCTGATGGTGCGGGCCACCACCGCCGCGAACAGCGCCTCCTTGCCGGGGAAGTGCGCGTAGATGGTCGGCTTGCTCGCCGGCGCCAGCTCGGAGATGTCGTCGATGCTGGCACTACGATAGCCCTTCTCGAGAAAAAGCTGCTGGGCCGCGTCAAGGATCCGGACCTGGACGTCGCCGGCAAGGTCTTTGGGCGGTCTGCCCCGTTTCGGGGTGCTCTTCTTGGTCATCCGTCGATCCTCCAGTCACGAGTCTGTGCGCGCGCAGATCGCACTTGACATGGCAGGCGAGAAAAGGCAACAAAAAGAAAATATACGGTATAGTTTATTTAATCGCCGCGACGTCCATCGGGACCAGCGGCGGCACCTCCCGGACAGTCGAGGCCGCAGACCTTGGCCCAGCGATCGTCCGGTCGACCTCAGGAGAGAGTGAATATGTCGTGCCCCGACCCGGACCGCCCACACCACGGCATCCTGCTGCGCGAGTTGCATCACAGGGTCGATAAAGGGATCGCCTCAGCGATCGATCTGGTCTCGGCCGCGGTCATCCGCGCCGACGGAGCGGAAGCCAAGGCCGCGTTGAGCGACGTTGTCGAGCTGCTGCACGGACATGCGGAGCTGCATCGGGCGCTGGCCATGCCGGAGGGCGATATCCTCAACGATGCCGCGACTTACATTCGCAGGCTGGGCTGTGCCATGCGCCAGTCCTTTCTGGACCGAATGGGGATCCGGCTGGCGCTCACCACCGAGTCTCTCCCGCTTCAGCCAGAGCGGTGCGGACGGCTTGGCCTGATCGTCCACGACCTCGTCGTCAACGCCGCGAAGCATGCGTATTTCGACGCGCGCTCCGGCGAGATCATGGTCAAGCTGTCGCGCATCGGCTCGGTCGCGAACTGCGTGGTGCTGGACAACGGCTCGCGGCCGGCGCGGGCCTTGTCGCGGGCCTCGGGCCGGGAGTTCCAGATCAGCAATGACCTTGCGAGGGGGCTCGGCGGACGGACCGAGCACGGCTTCGCTGCCGAGTTCACATCCGTCGTGGTCTCGTTTCACCTGAGCGAGCGGGAGCGGCAGGCAAGCTGGTCGATGGCGACGCGCCGCATGAGGCCGCCGCGCCGGCTGAAGACCAACGCGTCCGTGACGCCCGGCTCCGGCCTCTCGGATCAGGTCGAACGTCCCTTGCGGACGCGTCCGAACCAACGGGGTGCGCTCGGCACGGGCCCGGACGCCCTGGGCAATCTCCTGTCACCCTCTCACCACACGGACGCGCTATGAGCCCGCGCTATTCGAACCTCTCCAAAATTGGTCGAACCGAGCGCTTGCTGAGGCCTCTCGGCGGCGTGGCCCTGGCGCTTATTGCCGCCGCGCTCGGCGGCTGCGACGATCGCACCACCATTCCTCCCGCGCGCGCCGCTGTCGTGCGCACGGAAATCGTGCAGCCGAGGGATCGGCAATCCTCGCTTACCTTGACCGGTGAGGTGCAGGCCCGCTTCCGGGCGGATCTCTCGTTCCGCGTCAGCGGGCGCGTCCTCGCGCGCTATGTCGATGTCGGGACCCACGTGAAGGCCGGCGAAGTGCTGGCCATTCTCGACCCGGCCGAGCAGGAGGCCGATGTCGACGCCGCCACCGCCGCCGTTCTCGCCGCAGAATCCCAGCTGCGCGTCGCAAAGGCGACTTTCGATCGGCAGACGGCGCTGATCGCAAGCGGCTTCACCACGCGCACGGCCTACGACCAGGCGCAGGAAGGGTTGCGAACCACGGAAGGTGTGCTTGAAGCGGCAAGAGCGCAACTCGGAACCGCGAAGGATGTGCTCGGCTATACCGCGCTGCGAGCCGAAGCCGACGGCGTCGTCACCGCACGCAGTCTGGAATCCGGTCAGGTCGTACAGGCTGCCCAACCGGTATTTTCGCTGGCGCAGGACGGGGAGCGGGACGTCGTCTTTGACGTCTATGAGTCCATTTTCCTCGGAACTGCCGACCGAAGCAGCGTTTCGTTGACGCTGGTCTCCGATGCGACCGTGACCTCAAGCGGCGAGGTTCGGGAGGTTTCGCCGGCCGTCGACGCCAGGAGCTCGACCATTCGGGTCAAGGTGGCGATCAAGGACCCGCCCGCCGCAATGACGCTTGGAAGCGCCGTCGCGGGGACTGTGAGACTGACGGCCGAGCGGCAGATCGCATTGCCCTGGCGTGCATTGATGGCGGCGGGCACCAGCCCTGCGGTCTGGACCGTCGATCCGGTGACGCGGACCGCCTCGCTGAAGCCGGTGACGGTCGGTGGCTACGAGGCCGGAGAAGTATTGATCAAGGCAGGTCTCGATCCGGGCGAGCGCGTCGTCGTCGATGGCGGCAAGCTTTTGAGCGTGGGCCAGCTCGTGACTTATGAAGGAGAACCCTCGTGACGGGTCGCGCAATGATCGTGGCGGGTCCGCTTGCATGCGCGCTCGCGCTTGCCGGATGCCAGCAGGAGACAAAGGCGCCCGAGGCCGTGCGGCCCGTCCAGTCGCTGCTTCTCGCAGCGGACCACGGCGACGATGCCGTTGCGGTGGGCGTTATCGAGCCGCGCTACAAGACCAATCTCGGCTTCCGCGTGCTGGGACGTCTGATCACGCGTCCCGTCTACGTCGGTGATCTCGTGAGTGAAGGACAGACGGTCGGAACGATTGACTCGACCGCCCTCGAGCTTGCCGTTCGTGCCTCCAAAGGCCAGCTTGCCAAGGCCGAGGCGCAGTTCGCGACCGCGCGCGCGACCGAGGAACGGCAGCGAACGCTCATTGCCACCGACGCAACCACGAGGCAGACGCTGGATAACGCCGAGCAGGCGCGTGCCGGCGCCGAAGCGACGGTTGCGCGCGAACAGGCAAATCTGACCAAGGCGGTCGAGCAGCTAAGCTATTCGCAGATCAAGGCCGACTTCGCCGGTGCGGTCACCGCAGTCGGGGCGGACGTCGGTCAGGTGGTGTCCCCCGGCCAAAGCGTGGTGACGATCGCAAGGCCCGATATCCGCGAAGCGGTCGTCGATATCGGACCCGACTTTCCGCTGCCGCTGGAGGTCGGTCTGCCGTTCACGGTCAGCCTGCAGCTCCTGCCAGCGGTTCAAGTGGAAGGCAGCGTTCGCGAGATTGCGCCGCAGGCCGATCCGGTAACGCGCCTGCGGCGGGTCCGCATTGCACTCAGCAATCCGCCCGACAGCTTCCGGCTCGGCGCGACCGTCACGGCGAAGCTCGGCAGGCAGCAAGGCCCGGTCCTCCGACTGCCTGCGTCGGCGCTGCTCGCCAGGGATGGCGCCAATTTCGTCTGGATCGTCAATCAGCCCGCCAACACGGTGTCGCTGCAAAGGATCGATGTGGTGGCTGGCCAAACCGGAGCGCGCGTCACCGGCGGACTCGCTCCTGGCGCACGCGTCGTCACCGCCGGGGTCCACAGTCTCAAGCAAGGACAGCAAGTCCGCATCGAACAGGATCAGCAGCCATGAAGTCGTTCAATCTCTCCGACTGGGCGCTCGGTCATCGCTCGCTCGTCTGGTATTTCATGATCGCCTTCATGGCCGCGGGGCTATTTGCCTATCTCCAGCTGGGACGGCAGGAAGACCCCGACTTCACCATCAAGACCATGGTCGTCCAGGCGCAGTGGCCGGGTGCCTCACCCGAGGAGATGACGCGCCAGATCACCGACCGGATCGAGAAGAAGCTCGAGGAGCTGGAATCGCTCGATTACACTAAGAGCGTGACGGTCGCGGGCCAGACCACCGTCTTCGTCTATCTGCGCGACAGCACCAAGGCTGCCGACGTGAAGCCAACCTGGATCCGCGTTCGCAACATGATCGCGGATATCAAGGGCGACTTCCCGCAAGGGGTGATCGGACCCGGCTTCAACGATCGCTTCGGCGACGTGTTCGGCAACATCTATGCCTTCACCAGCGACGGCCTGAGCCAACGTCAGCTGCGCGATCATGTGGAGGACATCCGTGCCAAGGTCCTGACCGTGCCCGATGTCGGCAAGGTGGACATCCTGGGCGCGCAGGACGAGGTGATCTATCTCGAATTCTCCACCCGCAAGATCGCGGCCCTTGGCCTCGACGTTCACGCGATCATGAGCTCCTTGCAGGGGCAGAATGCGGTTGCCCCATCCGGCGTATTCCAGGAGGGGCCGGAGCGGATCAGCGTACGCGTGAACGGCCAGTTCACGTCGGAGGCAAGTCTGAAGGCGGTCAATCTGCGCATCAACGATCGCTTCTTTCCCCTGACCGACGTCGCAACCGTCACGCGCGGTTATGCCGATCCGGCCAGGACCCTGTTCAGGTACAACGGCGAGCCGGCGATCGCTCTTGCCATCGGCATGAAGTCCGGCGCGAATCTGCTGCATTTCGGCGAGGCGCTGAAGGAGGAGATGTCGAGAATTACTGCCGACTTGCCGGTCGGCGTCGGCGTTCACCTCGTCGCCGATCAGCCCGTCGTTGTCGAGCATGCCGTGTCCGGCTTCACCGAGGCGCTGTTCGAGGCCGTGATCATCGTTCTCGGCATCAGCTTTCTCAGCCTGGGCATGCGCGCCGGCCTCGTCGTGGCGATCGCGATTCCGCTGGTTCTCGCCATCACCTTCGTCGTGATGGCCTATGCCGGCATTTCGCTGCAGCGAATTTCGCTGGGCGCCCTGATCATCGCACTCGGCCTGCTGGTCGATGATGCCATGATTGCCGTCGAGATGATGGTCGCGCGGCTCGAGGTCGGCGATCCCCTGGAAAAGGCGGCAACGCACGTCTACGCCTCGACCGCCTTTCCCATGCTGACCGGAACGCTGGTGACCGTGGCCGGCTTCATTCCGATCGGGCTCAATAGCAGCAATGCGGGTGAGTTCACCTTCACGCTGTTCGTGGTCATCGCCGTCTCGCTGATCGTCTCGTGGATCGTGGCGGTGCTGTTCACGCCGTTGCTCGGCGTCACCATCCTGCCCGCCAGGATGAAGGGCCATCATGAGCAGAAGGGGCGCGTGGCGCAGTTGTTCGCGCGTCTCCTGCTCTTCTGCATGCATCGCCGCTGGACGACGATTGGCGTCACGGTTGCGGCGTTTTTGCTGGCGCTGTTCGGCATGAATTTCGTGCAACAGCAATTCTTCCCGTCCTCGGATCGCGCCGAGCTCGTGGTCGACTGGAATCTGCCACAGAACGCATCGATTGCCGATACCAACTCGCAGATGGCGCGCTTCGAGCGCGAACAGCTCCAGGGCAACAATTCGGTCGACCACTGGTCGTCCTATGTCGGCACCGGCTCGCCGCGCTTCGTCCTGTCCTTCGACGTGCAGACCGCCAACACCTGGTTCGGCCAGATGGTGGTCGTGACCAAGGGCGACATCAAGGCCCGCGACCAGGTCAAGGCGCAGTTCGAGGACTACCTGAAGAAGACGTTCCCCGGCACTGACACCTACGTCAAGCTGCTCGAGGTCGGTCCCCCGGTGGGGCGTCCCGTGCAGTATCGCCTGAGCGGGCCCGACATCGCGAAGGTGCGAGACCTCTCGCAGAAGCTTGCCGGCATCGTGCGAAGCAGCCCCGATCTCGGCAATGTCGTGTTCGACTGGATGGAGCCGGCCCGCGTCGTCAAGGTGGACGTTCTCCAGGACAAGGCGCGCCAGCTCGGCGTCACCTCGGAGGACATTGCCACCACCCTGAACTCCGTGCTCGAGGGCACGCCGATTACCCAGGTGCGCGACAGCATCTATCTCGTCAATGTCACGGGACGTGCGACGGCGCCGGAGCGTGCCTCCATCGACACCTTGCGCGACCTGCAATTGACGGGGCTCGGCGGCCAATCCGTGCCGCTCGGTGCCGTGGCCAATCTGCGTTACGAGCTCGAGCAGCCGACGATCTGGCGGCGCGCGCGGATCCCCACCATCACGTTGAAGGCCGGCATCGTCGGTAACGTGCAGCCCAAGACGATCGTGGACCAGCTCGCGCCGAAAGTCGCGGAGTTCACCAAGGCGCTGCCGGCCGGCTATTCGGTGAAGATCGGCGGGTCCGTCGAGGAGAGCGCCAAGAGCCAGGCGCCGATCGTCGCCGTCGTTCCGCTCATGCTCTTCGTCATGGCCACGGTGCTGATGATCCAGTTGCAGAGCTTCCATCGCCTGTTTCTGGTGTTCGCGGTCGCGCCGCTGGCCGTGATCGGCGTCGTCATGGCGCTGCTGCCGAGCGGTGCTCCGCTCGGCTTCGTCGCCATCCTCGGCGTGCTCGCGCTGATCGGCATCCTGGTCCGGAATTCGGTGATCCTGATCGTGCAGATCGAGGATCTCAGGAAGGAGGGGCGACCGGCCTGGGACGCGGTGGTCGAAGCCACCGAGCATCGTATGCGGCCCATTCTGTTGACGGCGGCCGCCGCAAGCCTCGCGCTGATTCCGATCGCGCGCGAGATATTCTGGGGGCCGATGGCCTACGCGATGATGGGCGGCATCATCGTCGGCACGCTGCTGACGCTGCTGTTCCTGCCGGCGCTGTATGTGGCCTGGTTCCGAATTCACCCCGATCATGACGATAACTCGTCCATGCACGAGCCCGCAGGGCCTGCGCACGACATTTCGCCGGAGCCGACCTCCGCGGCCACGCCGGTGCCGGTTCTCGAAACACAGAGCTAACAAGGGAAACTACAATGCTTCGCAACACAGGTCTGATGCTGTCCATCGGTGCGGCACTCGTAACGGTGACGTTGACGCCCAATCCGGCATCCGCGCAATTCCCGCCGCCGCCGCCCATGGCGGGGCCTCCGCCGATCGCGGCCGGAGGTCCTCCGGCCTTCGCGGCTCGTCCGCCGATCGGACCTGGCGGTGCGCTACGTGCCGGCCTCAACGGCCCGGCGCCGCGCCTCGCTGCTGGAGCACCGCGCGGTGCTCTCTCGGGAGGCGGGCGCGGCGGCCCGGCGGTCGCGAACGCCACTCGCGCCACATCGGTTACTTACAACCGCTTCGGAGGCTACGGCCGCTACGGTGGTGGAGCCCGATACGGCTACCGCGCCGCGTATGCGGCCAGCGCTTACGCCGGAGCCGTTGCCGGCTACGCCTATGGGCACGACTCCTCTTCCGATGGCGATTGCGCCTACGTCTACCGACGATACAGGCGCGTCCTGGTCTGCAATTAGTCCTCGCAATCCCGCGCACGACTGACTTCATCCCGGGAGTACCGTGCCGAAACCACAACGATGGAGAAACAACATGAAAAAGATGCTCGCCGGCACGCTGGGCATTGTCGTATTCGCAGGCGCGGCCTGCCTGGAGCCAACTGAGCCGGTCGCGGCACATGATTACGCATTCTGTCGCCAGGATGCGTCGTCCGGCATGCGGTCGTGTGACTTCGAGACGATGGAACAGTGCCTCGCCATGATCTCCGGGCGTGGTGGCTCGTGCACGCGCGATCCCTACGTGACCCAATCGGGCCAATCCTACGCCTATGCGCCGAAGCGGGACGGCCGTCCGCACCGCTGACATGTCGGCAAGAGCCCACGGGATGGGTGGCGGCGGAGTAGGGCGTGTACTCCCCTAGATCAATCCTTTGCTGGACGCGTTCTTTGCCGCCGATTGTCCGCCAGCGTCATAGCGCCGGCAGCCACCAGGACAATGACGATGACCATGGCAAGCGCCTCCACCGAGGCTAGGGTGTCGTACCAGCTGTTCCAAAGCTCTAGCATGCGCTGGCCTCTATCTGAGCGGGCGTCCACCAGCGATAAGATACGCTCTGCCGAAAGGACGTGCCTTCCCGCACGGGGACAATGCTACGTTTCGTCGCGCGCGTTTTGATCGCGCGGCAACATGACCTATGCCCGGCGCCCGAATATCGAGCGAACGTAGGTTCYGGTCGCCGTGCACTGAGATCGCCCGCGGCGATGTCGAAGATGTTGGCCGACTGTGAAGTAGCTTACATTCCCGTGTTCTTGGCCCGGGCTAATGTGGCGGAAGCTTCTTGCTTTGAAGGAGGCATCCAAATGTTCGCAGCAATCAAATGGAACTCCCGATACAACGCTCGCGAATGGGGGATGAAGGTTGGGGTG
>NZ_JBFUES010000233.1:0-8680 GCF_056403875.1 Bradyrhizobium sp. P2_E8 | reverse complement strand
GCCCAAGGCCATGCCTCCAACCTCAAACCGGCATCGAACTGGGACATCCCGACGCTGGCCGGCGCCGGCGCGTTGAGGTCGACGGCCAGCGACCTAGTCAAATTCGTGAAGGCGACTTGCCTGTCCGGAGCCAACGCGCCCCTTCGTTCCGCCATCGACATGCTGCTACAGACCCGCCGGCCAACAAACCTTCCCAACACGGAAGTCGGCCTCGGCTGCTTCATCAGGACCGGCAATAAAGACGAGATCATTTGGAAAGATGGAGGGACCGGAGGATATGCCTCGTTTGCCGGGTTCTCCACTACACTGCGGTCCGGAGCTATCGTTCTCTCGAACTCGATAAACTCCGTCAACGATATTGGATTTCGGCTGACCAATCCAGCCTACACGATTGCGCAATATCCGCCTGAAGTGGCTGTCGATCCAGCCGTGCTTGCGACCTATCAGGGGGTCTACGAGATGAACCCCAAATTTGCTCTGACCATTCGAGCCGAGGCTGGCAGGCTGTTCGTACGCGGGACCGGGCAGCCAGAGTTCGAACTGTTTGCCGAGGACCAGAACCGCTTCTTCATGCGCTTTGTCGACGCCCAAGGAACGTTTCTTCGTGACAAGGATGGTGCGGTTGATCGGCTGTTGTGGCACCAGAACGGAAGGTACGCGTACTGCCGCCGGGCTCATTGATACTTGAACCCAATGCGTCGTACGTCTGCTGCGGGTCAAAAGCAGCGGTGGACGCCAAGTTGGATTGGCGTCCGGTTTGCCCCTGACAGCCGACATGACACGCGCTCATTCGACCTTCGGCTAAGGGCCACAAGCAGACCTTCGGCGGCACGCAGGTCGCTCGAGGTTTGCTCGGACCTTAAACAAGTCCCCTTGGCGGATGCGAGAGGTTCTTCGACCAGAGCCGCTATGGAACAGACTTCGCTTCCCGCTCGAGGCAACCGCGCGGATCGGTCGAAAGATCGGAACGAACGAGATAGTCGATCTCGCCCCTCGTTACCCCGATATCTCTAAGTTCTAGGTCGCTCAATTCGTCCAGCGTCTCGCGCAAGCTCTGGCGGATACGCCAGGCACAAAAAGCGTTGAAATATCTTCCGAGAAAGTTTGGACGATGGCGTGTCTGCGTCGCAGGCGCCTGCACCGATCCCGCAGCAGTATAGGTCGTGCTCATGGCTAACTCCTAGGGCAACTACCCATGGGCGACCTTGCCAAGGCACGACGGAGCGTGCTTGACGCCCCGCTCACATTTCCCTCACCAGTGACTTACTTTTCTATTTTCTCGACTGTCAGCAGAGTGCGATCTAAGCACAAGGCACCGACCGGCGAGATTCGTCACGAACCGATGAAAACTTGAGCAAATCGTCCGTCGTCGAATCGATCTTTGTCTGATGCAGCAGCGGGCCCTGCTCGAGTGCGGGCATCGCGGTATGTTCGCCCCTCCGGAGCAATCAACTTGTGTAAGCGTGAAGGTTTGCGCCGATATTCAACGAGCGACTACACTTTTCGATGGCCTCTTCATATTGCCGGAGGTGCAGGTGGGCGACGCAGAGAAGCCGAGCCGTGATGTTATTGTGCAGGGCAGCAAGATTTGTTCGGTCACCGTCGAACCAATCTGACCAAATGTCGCGAGCGGTTTGAAGATCGGTTAGCGATACGTTGATCCGTACTTGATCTCCGTAACTTTTCACCGCCCCTTGTACGGCCCAGCGGACGCCGAGAACCGCTCCAAACTGCTTCAGATCGGTCGGCCTATCCCTGTAGATCAAGGCGGCGGTCTCGTATCCGATAACGAAAGTGGCGGGCGTTCGCGCGATGTCGATCGTCAGTTCTCTTGTGATGGTGTCGGCGAATTGGTCCTGCTTTGGATCGTTGTTGAGGTTGGCGAAGGGCAGCACCACGATGGAGAGACGAGACTTAATTTCGGATATGACCGTTTCTTGAGCTTCCCGAACTGCATCGGTACGTGGCGTCTTCCAGAAACTCCAATAGCCATAAAGACCGCCAGCGATTGCGCCGACGGCAGCCATCGATGCCAGCGCACCGCCGACAAACTTCAAAGGTCCTTTGACGTGACCCAGTCTGTGATGGGATCGGCGTTTGCCTGTTAGTTGTTCAGAAGAAACTGGGACTAAAACCGCTTCCTTTCCGGTCGGACGCGCGACCTCTAGCTCATCTGTAGAAGAGATCGTCGCGGTTGGGGTGCACCGACCCGCGTCATGCAACGCGCCTACAAAACGAAATCCCTTCCGTGGAAACGTTTTGATCAAACGTTGTCGTTCGCCGGAGTCGCCGATCGCACGTCGGACAGCGTTAAGCCGAGTCGTCAGCGCCGCATCGGATACAATTCGACCATTCCAAATCGCGCTTATAAGATCATCTTTACCGACGACGCGATCCCTGGTGCGGATCAAATATTCGAGCAAATCAAAGACCTGCGGCGAAGTATGCACGACATCAGATCCGCGCCGCAACTCACGCAGTTCAGTGTCCAATACACAATCGTCAAAGAAATAGCGCATGATACTATTCCGTGCGCATGCCCTCGATCACAAAGAGAGGGCGGCAGCGAATATCGCTAGACAATAAGCCTTGGGAACGGAGGATGTAAACCAGTATCAACTACCCCTAGTTGCCGTGCGAAACCTCCTACCGTTGGACTGGTCAGCGGAGCTGCCGCGTTTCCTTTGGAGCATCCGGCGCGAAATCGGCCTCCTAATGAGGTCCGCTCAGGGTCAAACTGAGAAGTCGGGGCGCTCAGCCGGCAGGTCGGCTTTACCCCAACTCCAGACAAACCGCTCCATCGGACTAACTGACGCGATGGGCCCAGAAGCAGTCATCGCACCCAACCCATCAATAAGAGAGGTCGCCTTGCGAACGACCTCTCCTTTGCCCGGCAATGCACGCCTGTTGCGATCAGCTTTTTTGAACGGCGGCCGCAGCCTTGCGAATGACGTCGATAACGACATCTGGCTGGGAGAGCATCGGCACGTGGCTGCTCGCCACCTCGGTGACGGTCGCTCCCATGCGCTTCGAGACCCAGCGTTGCAGATCGGGATGCACAGTGTGGTCTTGCGTGGCCAGAATGTACCAGCTTGGCTTCGACCTCCACGCGACTTTGTCGGCGCTGAGCTTCTGCTGCTGGAACAGATTGTAGACGGGCGCATAATGGGTGGCCCAAACCAGCTTCTGGTCTTCCTCGGAGAGGTCTCCTGCGAAGAACTCGGTGCCATTCGGAAGCATCCAGGCACGCCCATCGGCGACCTCGACGCGCGAAAAAATATCCGACGGATACTTGTCGAGCTGGTCCTGTACGGTCTCGCCGGCATCCGGAGCGACCGCGGCAATGTAGACGAGGCCAACCACGCGCTCGTCGGTCCCCGCGCCCGTGATGGTGGCTCCTCCATAGGAATGACCGACGAGGAGGACCGGGCTGCCGACACGATTGAGCGTGCGCTTAACCGTCGCAAGGTCCTCTTCGTAGGAGTCGAGGCCATATTGGACGGCGATGACCTCGTAACCATCAGCCTGCAACGCAGGAATGACTTTGCTGAAACAAGAACCATCGGCCCAGATGCCGTGGCAAAAAACGATCGTTGGTTTGGTCTGTGCAGGCATACTGCATTCCCTTTTCTTGCATGAGTTTGAGCGATGGAGGCATGCTGGAAGGCTTAGAACGCGGCTGACAGGGATCCCCCATTGCGAGGCTCAACCTATTCGGTCATAAATGTCCGAATAGCTGTGTTTCGTTCGGTTCTTTCATGATTAGAAGTCCGAAATGACCACGATTTTGGAAAGAACAGCTGGTCTGCTGGCCTTCGTACGAACGGTTGATACAGGTTCTTTCGCGGGCGCCGCGAGGCTCATCGGCGCCAGTCCTTCAGCCGTATCCAAAAGCGTCGCGCGCCTCGAACAACGTCTCGGTGTGCGCTTGCTGCAGCGCTCGACGCGCACGCTCAGCCCGACGTCCGAAGGCGCCGCTTATTATGAACATGTTGCCCCCCATTTACGCGCGATCGAGGAAGCCGTGACATCGTGCAGGCTCCGGGCAACGTACGTGGCGTGCTTCGGGTCACCGTGCCGAGTACGTTCGGACGTCCATTGATCTCTGCATGGGCGGGCTCGTTCCTGGAACGCTATCCAGACATCAAGCTCGACCTCAGCGTCACGGACCGCCGTGTCGATCTCATTCGCGAGGGTTTCGACCTCGCGGTCAGAATTGGCGAACTGGAAGACACCAACCTGATCGGCCGCTCGCTGGGCGTGCTGCAGTATGTTCTGGGCGCATCGCCGGAATACCTTCAGCGCCGGGGAATTCCGCGGTCGATCGACGATCTCAGGCAGCATGCCTGCCTTCGCCACCTGCTCGGCGGCCGGCCGCAAGCCTTCACTTTTGCGGACGGCACCCGGGTCATCCCCAATGGCCCCTTCGATAGCGACGATGCTCAGTCGTTGATCGAGGCCGTCGTAAAGGGCGTTGGCATCACGCAGTTCATGCGCATCGCAATCGAGGACGAGCTTGCCGCCGGACGACTGAATGTCGTGCTGCCGGAGATACCGATGTTCACCACGCCGGTCTACGTCCTGCACGCGTTCGGACGGCAACTCCCGCTGCGGGCGCGCGTGTTCATCGATTTTCTCGTCGAGGCCTTGGGCGTGTCGCGCAACCCTGAACTTTCGGTACAGGCCAGCCCCTGACCGTCGCAGAAGTCAGAGGCGACGACGTGATCTGCCGCTCGCCGTGACTCCACGTCCTGATTTCGGTGACAGTGCACTCAATCCCCCGCTCATCACGCGCGAAACCTATCCGCGACAGCAAGTTAAGTGCACTGTCACCGTAATTCTGAGTTGGGTGATAAGCCGCCGATGACGGCCAAGCCGGGCGGCTTCCGGCTTGGGCCCGCAAGCCGACGGTCATGAGTACAGGCCCCGAGAGAGGTTCAATCCGCGGTCCAGGCGCGAATGCGGCCTGGGCCGGGGTCATCACGCGATTATTCGGCCCGTGCTGGAATACGCATGGCTGCCTCTCGTCTCGGGACATCCGAGGTCTGTTGGTCGCGGCGCATCAGGCTCCACTTGCGGCCCCAACCGATGAGCGGTGCCTCAATGATGATGTGCAAGGCAAAGGCGAGACCGATGGAGAGCAGAATGCTGGCAGCGATTGTCCCGGCCGTAGATAGCAGCCACATCCCAGTAAAGTTGGTGATCCATTTTATCACCAGGTAGTGGACGATATACAGCGAGTACGAAATCTTGCCGAACCATTGGAGGATCGGCGAAAAGGACTGCCCTTCGATCTCGGCAGACACGACGGCATGGATGAGCAATCCCGCAGCGAGGCCATAGGTGGGCACGCGTGCGAATTGCGGATCGGTCGATCCGGACACGAAGATCCAGTACCAGCCGGCCGCAAACAGGCCTGCGGAAATTGCAAGAATGCGGCGCGAAAAGCGCAATCCGCCGTTCCTGTGGAGATAGGCGATGCCGACGCCGGCGCCGAATTCCAGGACCAGCGGATGGGAATAGATGCCAAGCTGCAGGCGGAGTACGACGGCAACAACGACCATGCCGAGCCCCGCGAACAGCAGCTCGAACACCCGGTTCGGCGCGATCGCAAGAATGGACGCAACTGCGGCATAGAAGTGCAATTCGAAAGCAATCGACCAGGCCGGCCCGAGGTACCAGTTCGGATATGTCCACGCGAAGATGAGGCCGAGGTCGAGTGGGGGACGCTTCTCCGGCGACAGCTCGATCCAAGACGAGCTAACGAACGCCACCAGCAACACGAGCCAGTAGACCGGATAAATTCGAACAGCTCGTCTGAAGGTGAAATTCAACGGGTCGCGCTGCCCCGCCGCCGTGGTTGCGATGATGAAGCCGGAGATAACAAAGAAGACGTCGACGCCGCTTGCAAGAATGGTGAGGACGCCTTCGGCGACGCCCGGGCCGACCATATCGGGTCGCGCGCTGACTGCGTGTCCGCAGACCACCGACAGCACGGCAACGCCGCGCATTGCCTCTACACCCGCGAAGACCCGCAAAACGCCTCGGCGCTCTCAATTACAAATTGCATCTTATCTGCACGCCAGAATATTAATAAACGGTTGTAGCAACCTAATAATATCTACTTTCGGATGTATTGAGTGGACTGCGACGGGGCCGCATTCTGACATGACCGCTATGGTCATCAGCCGCCGATGACGGCCAAGCCGGGCGACGGCCGGCTTGGGCTCGGAAGCCGACGGTCATGAGTACGCCCCAGCCGACCGCTCGCCCATGCGGGTCCGTGATGGCGGGGATGTGATCGGTCGTGAAGCCGACATCTATTGGGGCTGCGCGGCCGAGCGTTAAGTAACGAGCCGGGGGGCAGCTGGAGAAAAAGCGATGCGTTTCATCCTGGCGTTGAGCCTATTGATCCCCCTGTACGGCGTTGCGAACGCGGCGCCGGCGCATAACCCCCACCGGCACGCTGCTGTTCGCTCCCATCAGGGCACGATCGCACCAAGTTCCGCTTCGAGCTTTGCCTACGCGCCACCTCAGGCGCCGACCGAATACCGTTCCGCCCCCTCCTATGGCGACCATGAAGCGTATTTCGGCGCTTCCCAGGGTTATGCGCCTGGCGAAAAGGAGCGTTTTCTCCACAGCTTGTTCGGCCCATGAATGCCTGGGGCCAGCAACCTTCCATGTTGAGCCAAAGGCGCCGCAAGTGACGTCTTCGGCTTGCATCGGGCCAATCTCGGAATCTGCGGTCCAGGCACGAATGCTCTAGGCGAACAGTTGCCTCGCCGCAGCCGAGATCATCACCATCCCGCCCGTGATCACCGCGACGTCGAGGATCGCCGTGTGGATGTGCACCGGCATCCGCTCGACGAAGGCTTTTGCGAGGAACGCGCCGGGGATCGCGATCGCCCCGATCAGCAGCGCGAAGGCGAGCACCTGCGCATTCACGGCGCCGGCGAGGCCAAACACCGAGATCTTGATGAGGCCGGTGCCGAGCGAGATCATCGCATCGGTCGCGATCACGGCGGCGCCTTCGAGGCCGGCCGCCATCAGCAGCGAGAGCAGGATCACGCCGGAGCCCGACGTGCCGCCGACCAGCACGCCGTAGCCGACGGAGCCGGCGGCAAGGCCGGTGTCGCCGATCCTGACCTGGCGGCGGCGGAGCACGCGGCGCAGCGGCACGCTCAGGATCAGCATGGTGCCGATCACGAGCGCGGCGCCCGCATTGGTGAGGCGCGTGTAGCCGTAGGCGCCGAGCGCGGTCGTCAATGCCGCGCAGGCGAGCACGATCAGCGCGCGGCGGCGGTCGGCATAGCGGACATAGGCGAGCGCACGGCTCGAATTGGTGAAGATCGCGGAGATCGCGATGATCGGCACCACGGGCTCGGCGCCGACCAGCGGCACCAGCACCAGCGGCATCAGCGCGCCGGTGCCGTAACCGGCGAGACCACCGATGATCGAAGCAAACAACGCCATCAACGCGACCAGCAGGAGCTGAAAGACCGAGATGTCGGCGAAGCCTGAGACGATGGTCACGTTTTCCGTTCGCGGCTGACGCGGGCCGCAGCTTGATCTGCGATGGAAGCGAGCGCGGCTTCCTCTAGTGGAAAATCCGCCGCAAGCCAAGCGTCCTCGGCCAGTGTCAACACATGTCCGAGCGCAGGCCCTTCCGCCATCCCGCGCGCGATGAAATCGGCGGCGCGAAGCGGAAACTTCGGCGCAGTCCAGCGCTGCGGCAGCTCAGCGAGTTCGCGCCAGCGCGACGAATGCACGTCGCTCGCCGCCCGCGCCCAGCCGAGCAACACGCGATCGTGATAGGGCTCCGCACCGAGCCGGTAGAGCAGCCGCCGCGCATTGGCCTCGTCCTTGGTGGCGAACCGCCACCAGCGGTGCCCCATCGAATCCAGCGCCTTGGCCTCGGCATTGGAGAGCCGCAGGCGCGTGGCGACGCGCTTGGCGTCTTCCGTCACGGCCACCGTCAGCGCGGCCAGGCGCCGCGTGCTGCTTGCCGGCAGGCCGAGCGCGCGCTCGATCGCGACCATCGTCGCCAGCGGCCCGGTATAGACGACGCCGCCGGTCAGCGCCTGCAGCAATCCGCCCTCGGCCATGGCCAGCACGGCGGCGGACACACCGCCGGCCACCAGCAGCTTCAGCATCTCCATGCGCACCCGCTCGGCCGACAGGCTGGCAAGGCCCGCGCGTCCGCGGATGCAGGCGAGGTAGCCGTCGCGGTCGGGCTCGCCGGCGCCGAAGGCAGCGTGGATGCGGAAGAAGCGCAGGATGCGCAAATAATCCTCGGCGATGCGCTGATCGGGATCGCCGATGAAGCGCACGCGGCGCGCTCTGGCATCCGCGATCCCGCCGACATAGTCGTACACGACACCTGTCGCATCGACCGACAGGCCGTTCATGGTGAAGTCGCGCCGCTCGGCGTCCTTCACCCAGTCGCGTCCGAACGCGACCTTGGCCTTGCGGCCGAAGGTCTCGGTGTCCTCGCGCAGCGTCGTGACCTCATAGGGATGGCCGTCGATGACCAGCGTGATGGTGCCGTGCTCGATGCCGGTCGGCACGCTCTTGATGCCGGCGGCTTTGGCGCGCCGCACCACCTCCTCCGGCAACGCCGTGGTCGCGATGTCGATGTCGCCGGGCGTAAGATCGAGCAGCGCGTTGCGCACCGCGCCGC
>NZ_JBFUES010000232.1:0-8684 GCF_056403875.1 Bradyrhizobium sp. P2_E8 | reverse complement strand
GCGCATCGTGGTGCAGGGTGGCGTGCTGGTCGAGGGCGTGCAGGGGAAGCCGGACCACAAGCTCAACCTGAAGTACGGCGATTTCGCGTGGCAAAATGCCGGCCCCGTACGGACGATGCGAAACGCAGGAACATCGACCGTCGAGCTTGTCGAATTCGAACTGAAATGAGGCGTGACATTCGGGCGGAGGAGCGTTCCTGCTGAGCGGGCAGCCCTCACTTCCTGGGTTCTGATGCGAATGAGGAGTGGGGCGTGTCTATCAAGCGGTCGGGAATTGCCATTGCTGCGCTGATGTCGGGCGTCGTCGTTCTGACGTCAGGCCTTCAACTGAGCGAGCGCTGGCGCGCTTACCAGAACGCCATCGCGGCGCACGCCCTGGAGACCCGTCTGGCTGCGGGCTTCGATGCCGTCGGCAGCCTGACCATCGAGCGTGGTCCCGTCAATCGGGCGCTGCTCGGGAAGTCCGCGGCGGACGATGCGGTGCTCAAGGAGTTTGCCGCCAATCGCCGAACGAGCGATGAGGCATTGGAGAAACTGCAGACGCTTGCCAGCGGCGATGCTGACTTGACGCAGCGGGTCAAGGCGGCCGCAGCGAAGATTGCCGCCGCGCGCGAGGAGGCCGCCTCCCACTGGCAGAAACCGCTGACCGAACGTCCCGGCGGCATCGCTGCCAAGGCCATGCGAGACTATGCCGAAGCGATGGCGAGTCTGAATGAACTGCTGGAATCCGGCATCAAGGCGACGATGCGGCTGAGCACCACGGCGGGAAACCTGCTCGATGTCGCCCAGAAGGGCTGGGTGATCCGGCAGACTGCCGGCCAGGTCTCGCTGCTGATCTCGGGGCTTGTGACGTCCGGCCGTCCGGCCACATTGGCGGAGCGGGACGAATTGAGCGCTGCGAACGGCCAGATGACACGGCTTTGGGCTGAAATCGTCGATCGCGGCGATGACGCTCACGCCCCCAGGAACACGCGGGCCAGCGTCGGCGCGGCCAGGGATCGCTACTTCGGTTCGGACAAGCCGCTGCGCGACGGTCTGACCAAGGCCGCCTTCAACGGCACTCCTTACGAGGTATCGGTGGATGACTGGCGCAAGTCCGCCACGAGCGCGAACGCCTCATTGCTGGGAATCCGCGATGCCGCCTTGCGCGACGCGCAGGCGGTGGCCGAGCAGGACGAAGCGGACGGGTTGGGCGGCATCTTGTTCGCCGGCGCGGCCATTCTGGTCGTTCTGGGATTATCCGCGGCTTCCTCGGTGCTGCTCGTGCGCCATTTGCTCACGCCCATCTCGAGGCTTTCGGAGGTCATGACCCGGCTTGCCCGCAACGAGGAGGCCGAGGTCCCATTTGCCGCCCGCAAGGATGAGATCGGCGGCATGGCTGTCGCAGTGCAGGTCTTCAAAGAGGCGATGGCCACCACCAATCGACTGGCTGGAGAACAGGCCGCCGAGCGGATCGTCAAGGAGAAGCGCGCGGCGCGCCTCGAAGGCCTGGTTCGCGATTTCGAAACCAAGGCAGGGGCGATGGTGGCGCTGCTGGCGTCAGGGGCTACCGAGCTCGAGAGCACGGCACGATCCATGTCCTCGACCGCGACGCAGACCAAGGGGCAGGCGACAACCGTCGCGGCGGCGGCCGAGGAAGCGAGCGTGGGTGCGAGCACGGTCGCCTCCGCGGCCGAGGAACTGACGGCATCGATCAGCGAAATCAGCCGCCAGGTCGCACAATCGTCGACGATCACCGGCCGAGCGGTGGCCGATGCGCAGCGGACCGACAGGATCGTGCAGACGTTGGCTGAGGGAGCCGAGAAGATCGGTGCGGTGGTCACCCTGATCCAGGCCATCGCCGCTCAAACGAACCTGCTGGCCTTGAATGCGACGATCGAGGCAGCCCGGGCCGGAGACGCCGGGAGAGGCTTTGCCGTGGTCGCCTCCGAGGTCAAGATGCTGGCGACCCAGACGGGGACGGCGACGGCGGAGATCGGGGCCCAGATCGCGCAAATTCAGGCTGCCACCAAGGAGGCCGTCGACGCGATCCGTGGAATTACCGGGACCATCGAAGAGGTGAGTTCGATCTCGAATGCGATCGCGACGGCAGTGGAGGCACAAGGGGTGGCGACGGCGGAAATCGCCCGCAACGTCCAGCAGACGTCGCAATCGGTGAAGGACGTGACGGCGACCATCGGTGGTGTGAGCAAGGCGGCAACGGAAACCGGCGTTGCTGCGAGCGAGGTGCTGAGCGCGGCAGACGGTCTGTCGCGACAGGCCGAGCAACTGACAAGCGAGGTGGGCAGCTTTGTCGAGGACGTCCGGGCCGCCTAAATCGCAATGGCATTGGCTTGAAGCGTCATGCTTCAGCGCGGCGCCGCGACCGGCGGTGGTCCGCCCTCCGGCGTCTTCTTCGGCTTCAGCGTGCCGGCATAGAACGACAGCAGCCACACCAGCATGACGGCAAGGAGATAGACGACCCAGGCCTGTGGCGGCGTGGTCGCCCAGCGCAGGAGACCCTTGAATGTGCGGGGCGGGCTGTTGTCTTCGGTCATGGCCCGCTTGTGCGCGAAAGCGGCCGGGCGGTCAATCGGGCCGGCGCTCCGCGCGGATCAGGAACAGCGCCGCCAGCGCCGAGAGGCTCAGCGCGGAGGAGACCATCAGCACCTTGGCGCCCATGACGTCGATGAGCAGGCCGAAGGCCAACGGCGCCACCGCCTGTGCCATCCGGGCCGGCGCGCCGATGATACCGAGGCGGTAGCCAAAATCCTTCGGCCCGAAGATCGACAGCGGCAGCGTGCCGCGGGCGATCGTCAGGATGCCGTTGCCCGAGCCGTGCAGCAACGCAAACGCGCTCGCAGCGGCGCCGCCGAAGATGGCGACGACGGCCGCTCCGATCGGATGGGTCACGCAGGCGAGCCGCGTCGACCACAACGGATGAAAGCGGCTCAGAACGCTCGCCTCGAGAATGCGCGCGAACACTTGCGCCGGACCGATCAGCGCGCCGGCCGCAATCGCCTCGACATGTGTCGCGCCGGTTGCCTCGACGATGCGCGGGAAGTGCACCGCCATCGCGCCGGTGACCGTCCAGGCCGCGGCGAAGACGAAGGCGAGCAGGATCATGGTGCGGTCGAGCGGCACGTGCGGCTTCTCGGCCGTCGCCGCCGCCTGCTTCGCGCCCTTGATCGCCGGCAGCATGAAGAAGTTGAGGGGCAGGCCGATCAGGACGTTGGCGGCGGCCCAGGCAAAGCAGGTCTCGCGCCAGCCGATATGGGCGAGGCCCCAGGCGGTGAGCGGCCAGCCGACGGTGGAGGCGAAGCCAGCCATCAGCGTAATGCCGGTGATGGGCCTGCGCGCCTCGATGCCGTAGATGCGGCCGAGCGCGGCGAAGGCGGCGTCATAGAGTCCCATCGCCATGCCGATGCCGAGCACGAGCCAGGCGATCGCCATCACCAGAACGGATTGCGACAACCCAAGGAGCACGAGGCCGGCGGCGATGGTCAGGTTGGAAGCCGACAGCACCTGCCGTCCGCCGACCAGATCGATCTGCCGCCCGATCCGCGGGCCGAGCATCGCGGAGATCACCAGCGAGGCCGAGAACGCGCCGAAGATCCAGTTGGAGGAGACGCCGAGGTCGTGCGCCATGGGATCGGCGAGCAGGGCCGGCAGGTAGTAACTGGAAGCCCAGGCCAGGGTCTGCGTGGTGCCGAGCGCCAGGATGATCGGGAGCTGGCGCCGGCTCATCCGCGCGTACTTCCGATTCTGGCCGACAAAGTCATCATCGCCGGCATTTGCCGCCCGCGCAGCGAGTGCGTCAACCGCGATCGCGGCATATTCGACCTGCAGGGGACGGGAGCCTTGCGCACGGCTCGCCTGAGGCTTGCGCCTTTCGCTCGTCACGAATGCACGGCATAATGGCGCATGCAATTGACCTCGCGCCTTGCGCTGATGAACTGGCTGACCGGCCAGGGGCTCACCGGCCTGCCCGAAAACGAACTGCTCCGCGGGTTCTGCGAGCGCTGCCGCGCCGAGGGCCTCGAACTCTCGCGCGGGCTCGTCGTCATCGACACGCTGCATCCGATCTATGAGGGCCGCGGCTTCCGCTGGAGCGACCGGGCCAGCAACGAGAGCGATGCGTTCGAATACGGCTCGACCGCCGAGGGCGACGCCAACGAGCACTGGCGCCGCTCGGTGTTCTTCCACATGCTCGAGCATGGCCACGACGAGATGGTGATCGATCTCGCCGACGCGCCGTCGCTGGATTTCTCGCAGATCGGCGAACTCGCCGAGAAGGGCCACAAGCACTATCTCGCCTTCGTGCATCGCTTCGGCGAGAACGGCGCGCTCGGCCTGATGGATTGCCTGTACTCTTGCTGGACCACGCGCCGCGACAGCGGCTTCACCGAGCCGGAGCTTGTGGCCTTGCGTGATCTCGTGCCGGTGCTGGGACTTGCGATCAAATCGGCGCAGCAGGTCGACATCGCCCGCACGCTGGGGCGGGTCTATCTCGGCCGCGGCGCCTCCGAACAGGTGCTGGGCGGCCGCATCTCGCGCGGCGTCACCGAGCGCATCAAGGCCGTGCTCTGGTATTCGGATTTGCGCGGCTCGACCGGGATCAGCGAGAGCATCGGCCCGGACGAGATCATTCCCTTCCTCAACGACTATGCGCAGGCCGTGATCGATGCGATCCACGACGCCGGCGGCGACGTCCTGAAGCTGATCGGCGATGGCGTGCTCGCGATGTTCACCGGCGAGGACATGGCGGCCGCGCGCCGTGCCGCGCTGCGCGCCGAGCACCTGTTCCGCCAGAACGTCGCGGCGCTGAACACGCGTCGGGCTACCGACGGCCGACCCACCACGTCCGCCTATATCGGCCTGCATGTCGGCGAGGTCTTCTACGGCAATATCGGCAGCGAGGACCGGCTCGACTTCACGGTGGTGGGTCCGACGGTGAACGAGGTCAGCCGCATCGCCTCGATGAGCCGCTCGGTCGACCGCGAGCTGCTGGCATCTGCGGAGTTCTACAAGGGCCTCGATGCCGCCGGGCGCCGCTATCTCGTCTCCACCGGCCGCTACGCGCTCCGCGGCATCGGCCGCGCGCAGGACCTCTACACGCTCGATCCCGAGGTCGACGCGAACGAGCCGGTGACGGGAAGCTACGAGCGGTATCTGGCGGGGTAGGCCCCAATGTCGTCCCGGCGAAGGCCGGGACCCATACCGCGTGATTTATCGGTGGCGGGCGGTGTTCGTCCCAACGGATGCCTTGTAACTGCGAGCCTTCGTCAAACTTCTCCCTGGGGGTATGGGTCCCGGCTTTCGCCGGGACGACACTGGAGAATGTGGCGCGCTCCGTTACCCGTCACGATGCGGTTAGCACCTCACCGCCACTTCGTCCCCCACCATGTCCGGCTGCCGATGCAGCGTCACCGCCGGTGACAGCAGGATCACCAGCGCCTGCATGCCGAACACGGCCGCCGCGAGATAGAGGCACGCCTCCGCGCTCCAGAGGCCGCCGACGATCGCGCCCAGCGCCGAGCCGAGCGGGCGGGCGCCGTAGCTCATGATGTTGATGGCGGAAACGCGGCCGAGCAGGCGCGGCGGCGTCACGGACTGGCGCAAGGTGGTGGTCGAGATCACCCACAGGATCGGCCCGACGCCGAGCAGGAAGAAGCTCAGGGCCGCGAGCCAGGGCGAGGGGATCAGCACCGTCAACGCCATCACCAGGGAGGCGACGAAGCCGGTGACCGGGCCAAGGCCGACAACCGTGCCGAAGGCGACGCGCTGCATGACTCGCGTCGCGAGCAGCGCACCGATCACCATGCCGACGCCGTACATCGTCAGCACCGTGCCGACGCCGGCGGCGGTCAGGCCGAGATGGCGCACGGCGTAAGGCACGAACACCGCGATCTGCAGGAACCAGCCGGTGTTGAAGATGAACTGGGTGATGAAAACCGGCCGCAGCAGCGGATGGTGAAACACGAAGGCTGCGCCTTCCCGGATGTCCTGGAACGGATGGCGCCGCGGCGTCGGCGTGCGGTCGGGCTCGTAGAGGCCGGAGAGCAGCACCACCGCGATGGCCGAGAGCGCCGCGGCAAAGCCGAAAGCCAGGCTCGCGCCCCACCAGCCGACCAGCGCGCCGCCGAGCGCAGGCCCGCTGGCAAAGGCGATGGTGCGCGCAAGCTCGATCCGGGCATTGGCGGATGGCAACAGGTCCGAACTCACCAGCGAGGGCACCAGGGCCGGGGCGGCCACGCTGTAGACGACGGTGCCGCACACCGCAGCGAAGCCGAGCAGCGCCAGCAGCGGCAGATTGAGGGCGCCGAGCGCCAGCAGCAGCACGATGGCCACGAGGGCTGCCGCTCGCAGCGCCTCGGCGCCCGCCATCAGCGAACGCCGCGAAATGCGGTCGGCGAGCAGGCCGGCCGGAATGGCGAACAGCACGAAGGGAAGTGTCAGCGCGGTCTGCAACATGCCGGTCTGGCCTTCGGCGACCCCGAGCGTCAGCACGGCGACGATAGGCGCTGCGGCCAGCGCGATCTGCTCGGCCGATTGCGCCGCGAGGTTGGACCAGGCGAGGCGGTTGAAGGTGTCGGGGAGGCGCGGCGGATTTGACATGGCTCATTTCCTGCAAAGTCGGATTGGCGCCAGTATCCGCCCCCGAGACCGGCCAAACCCACCCGCTTCCCGACAGGGTGGGCAAAACGGGGCCGCGCCGGGAACCGATGCGGCTAGATGCAGTTGCAAATGAGTTGCAATAAGCCTCGACTTCGGTATTCTGACCGCATGGATGCTCGCTCGCCCGATCTCACCTCCGACGCCGCCGGCTGGCGCATCGACGCGCCTGCCACCAAGAGCCTCGCYGAGGTAAATTCCACAATTGCGGTTCCAGCGGCAGGCCGCTGGTGGCGGCGGCTGCTCGCCTTCGTCGGTCCGGGTTATCTGGTCTCGGTCGGCTACATGGACCCCGGCAATTGGGCGACCGATCTCGCCGGGGGATCGAAGTTCGGCTACACGCTGCTCTCGGTCATCCTGCTCTCGAACCTGATGGCGATCCTGCTCCAGTCGCTGGCGGCGCGGCTCGGCATCGTCACCGACCGCGATCTCGCGCAGGCCTGCCGCGCGACCTATTCGCCGGCGGTGAACTTCCTGCTCTGGCTCGCCTGCGAAGCGGCGATCATCGCCTGCGATCTTGCCGAGGTCATCGGCACCGCGATCGCGCTCAAGCTCCTGTTCGGCATTCCGCTGATCGGCGGCGCGCTGCTTGCGGCGCTCGATGCCTTCCTGCTGCTGCTTCTGATGAACCGCGGCTTCCGTTTCCTGGAAGCCTTCGTCATCGCGCTGCTCGCGGTGATCGCGGTCTGCTTCGCGGTCCAGATCGTGGCCGCGGCGCCGCCGGTCGCGGAAGTTCTTCACGGCTTCATGCCGAAGACCGAGATCTTCACCAATCCGGAAATGCTCTACATCGCGATCGGCATCATCGGCGCGACCGTGATGCCGCATAATCTCTATCTGCATTCCTCGATCGTGCAGACGCGCGCCTATGAGCGCAACGAAAAGGGCCGGCGCGAGGCGATCAAATGGGCGACGACGGACTCGACCATCGCCCTGATGCTGGCGCTGTTCATCAACGCCGCGATCCTCGTGGTCGCTGCGGCAACCTTCCACAAGAGCGGCCATTCCGACGTCGCCGAGATCGGCCAGGCTTTCGAGCTCCTGTCACCGCTGCTCGGCCTCGGCATCGCCTCGACGCTGTTTGCGATTGCGCTGCTGGCCTCGGGCCTCAACTCGACGGTGACGGCGACGCTCGCCGGCCAGATCGTGATGGAAGGCTTTCTCGATCTGCGCCTGCCGAGCTGGGCGCGGCGCTTGCTCACACGCGGCATCGCGATCGTTCCCGTCATCGTCGTCACCGCGATCTATGGCGAGCGCGGCACCGCTGATCTGCTGGTGTTCAGCCAGGTCGTGCTGTCGATGCAATTGCCTTTCGCCGTGATCCCGCTGGTCCGCTTCGTCTCCGACCGCCGCAAGATGGGGCAGTTCGCGATTCCGCCATACGTTGCCGCGATCGCGTGGATCGTCGCAGGCGTCATCGTGGTCCTGAATCTGAAGCTGCTGGCGGATACGCTGTTCGGCTGAGGGCGCTACGTTTGCTGTCATCGCCCGCGAAGGCGGGCGATCCAGTATTCCAGAGACGACGATTTTATGCGGATGGGCCGCGGCGTACTGGATGCCCCGCCTTCGCGGGGCATGACCGCGAGTGTGTGGGTACGCTAGTCCTGCGGCTCGGACGTGGCATCCCCTTGCGCGTCGATGCGCAGCCAGCCGGACGGTGCCAGCCGCTGCTGCGGCAGGAAGCGGGCCTTGTAGTCCATCTTCTTGGAGCCCTCGATCCAGTAGCCGAGATAGACATAGGGCAACCCTTGCCGGCGGGCGCGGGCGATGTGGTCGAGGATCATGAAGGTGCCCATCGAGCGGCTGACCTGGCTCGGCTCGAAGAAGGAATAGACCATCGACAGGCCGTCGCTGAGCACGTCGGTGAGTGCAACCGCGATCAGCTCCTCGCCGCGGCCGGTGATGCCGCTGTCGGGGCCGCGCTTGCGGTACTCGATGATGCGGGTCTCGACATGGCTGTCCTCGACCATCATGGCGTAGTCGAGCACGGTCATGTCGGCCATGCCGCCATGGCGGTGGCGGGCGTCGAG
>NZ_JBFUES010000231.1:0-8684 GCF_056403875.1 Bradyrhizobium sp. P2_E8 | reverse complement strand
CGCCGAAACGTCGCCGCCATCCTTGCGCCAACGGAAATAGGTCGAGCGGCCGGGAGATCCGAGCAATTTGATCTGCTGCTCGGTGCTCAAGTCCCAGATTTCCGCGAGTTTGAAGAAGAAATCGAGCGACGATGGGCGTGGTCCTTCTGGCTGCTGGGTGGTCTGTGTCCGCTTGCTGATGTCCATAGGGCTCCTCGGGTTGTGCCAAATGGGACTTGATTTGCAAAAATAGTCCCATGAGGTACAGTCTCATTACGGACTGATTCGGAATCATCGGTCTCTTCCGGGATTTCGTCAAGGCAAACGGCGCCTGTCCGTGCGCACCCGAAGGAGACGGCTCATGGATACGGTGCTGACGAGTTCCCATGACGAGCAGGCGAAGGCCCGCTCGTTCGAAGTCCAGATCGGCGACGCCAATTTCGACTTCGCCACGGTCGCGTTCGATGACCCCGAGGTCACCGGCGCCCAGGTCTGCATGGCCGCCGGCCGGCACCCGGTCGAGGATTATGTCGTGCTGCGGCATCTCGGGACGGGCGAGCTGGAATCGCTGCGTCCCACCGAGACCTCCGATCTCGACAAGAACAAGGTCAGCCGCTTCTTCGTGATCAAGGGCGGCGACACTCACCGGTTCTTCGTCGAAGGCCTGGCGATGGAATGGCCCCACAACAAGCTGATTGCTTCGCAGATCAAGTTCCTCGCCGGCGCCAGCGACGATCAGGCGCTGTCGCTGGAACGTCCGGGCGTCGATCAGGTCTTCGAGGACGACGACGAGGTCGACATCGGCGGCGGCGGGGTCGAACGCTTCAAGCTGCGGCACCGCAAGAAGACGGTGACGGTGATCTACGGTGGTGATGTCGAGTTCGAGCTCGAGCGCCGCRTCTACACCACCGAGGAGTTGATGGCGGTGTTCGGGGTGCCCGCCGGCTACAAGCTGGACATCATCGGCATCGATGGCGTCTTCCGCGAGATGGCGCCGGGCGAACGCCTCAAGGTCAAGGACGGGATGGAATTCGCCTCCCATCCGCCGGTGGGACAGTCGTCGTGACCACCGAGCTTCAACTCGCGGTGCTGCGGCGGATCAACCGCGGCGCCGAACTCTGGGACGAGGGAGGTCAGCCCCTCGTCTATCTGCCGGCGATGAAAGTACAGCACAACGGAGGCACGGCGACGGTCGACGGCCTGCTCTGCCCGCGTAGCCATGGCAGCTACACCACCCGCCTCTTCCTGTCGCAGCCCTTTCCGAACCGCGGTCAGAATTGGACCGTCCATCAGATCATGGGCAGGGCCTGGCACACGATGTCTTACAACTACGTGCCGGCATCACTGCGCTGGGCCGAGATCCTCGCCATTCACCTGGGGCAACTCAAATGAAGGTAGCACTGAAGATTACGGGTCCGATGCTGGACCTCGTCCGGCGCGATCTCGCGCGCCCCCATTTCTTCGCGCACGAGCGCGTCGGCTTCCTGTCGGCAGGCGCCGCCGCCGTACCGGGCGGGTTGATGCTGCTGGTCCGCGGATACATGCCGGTCGCCGACGAGGACTACGAAGTCGCCCCTGGCGTCGGTGCGCGGATCGGGTCCAACGCAATGCGCAAGGCAGCGCAATCGGCCTATCGACCCGCGTCGACGCTCCTGCACGTCCATACCCACGGCGGGCGCGGCCTTCCCGGGTTCAGCGGCGTCGACCTGAAGAGCGGCAACGAATTCGTTCCGGGCTTCTTCCAGTCCTGTCCGAAGATGCCGCACGGTCTCCTGGTGCTGAGCGACAATGGCGCGACGGGCCTGCTCTGGCTCGAGCCCGGCAAACCCTCCGTATCGATCGACCGCTTCATCCGAGTCGATCAGCCGATCGTCGAACAATGGGGTGCGAAATATGAGCTGGCTTGACCGACAGAGCTTTCTGGGCGCCAAGAGCGAACAGCGGTTGGCGGACGTGACCGTCGGTCTGGTGGGCCTCGGAGGCGGCAACTCTCACGTCGCCCAGCAGCTCGCGCATGTCAGCGTCGGCAATTTCGTGCTGATCGACGCCGACCTGATCTCGTTGACCAATCTCAACAGGCTGATCGGCGGCACATGGTGGTACGTGCTCAAGCGGACCGCGAAGGTCGCGATCATGAAAAGGATGATCCTCGCGATCAATCCGAAGGCGCGCGTCGAGATCCATCGCAAGCAATGGCAGCTCGCGGGCGACGCGCTGAAGCGCTGCGAGGTCATCGTGGGCGGTCTCGACAACGTGCGCGGCAAGGACGAACTCGACGCCTTCTGCCGGCGTTTCCTGATCCCGTATATCGATCAAGGGATGGACGTGCACAAGCTCGGCGGCGGGCATGGTCATCTGGTTGCTGGCCAGGTGGTGCTGTCCGAGCCCGGTAGCCCGTGCCTGCGCTGCATGGGTATCGTCACCGATGCGGCGCTGGCAGAAGAGTCCCGCAGGTACGGTGCCGCCGGCGGGCGTCCGCAAGTGGTGTGGTCGAACGGCGTGCTTGCCTCGCTGGCGGTCGGACTGGTCGTGCAGTTGACCACCCCTTGGAGCCGACGTGCCAGACCGGGAGCCTACCTCTCATATGATGGCAATTCGGGCTTGGTGGTGGAGGCCGAACGATTTCGGCGCTGGTCGGCTTCATGCACGCATTATCCGCCAACGGCAGTAGGCGACATGGCCTTCGACATCCGCAAGTTCATGGCCGGGGAAATAAGTGCTAGTCAGCCCCGCCCTTCGTGGGTGGAGCGCATTCTGCTGAACTTTCGGGGTATGAAAAACGATACGTTAGTGTAACGGCAAAGGTACTAGTTTGCAGGTACTTCATTGATGCCGCGCGGACGTCGAAATCGACGAACCTAATCCTATCTGCGGCAAGCAGTGCAGACGTCCCCGTGGCGAGAACGTGGTCGACCTGATGGACGCGCTACGCACGACCATCGGCGGCGCTGAACCGGCAAAGGGATCGAGCCCATCGAAGAAACCACGCAAGGTCGCAAGCGGTCAAAAGGGAATGCTGATGCCCAACGCCGGCAAGAAACCGGCCAAGGAGGCCGTGGCAAGGAAGCCGGCGGCCAAACCGCAGCGGAAGTCGGCTTAAGGTATCTTTGCGGTGGGTTCACGGAAAGCTCGCTCCGACACACCGGATGCGTCGGGATATTTTCCGGGCCGGCCGCTCTGTTCGCCCGCTTTGGAAATTCTCTGCTCGCGAGGTAGACAGCACGGCTGATCGCATGGCAGCAGTCAATGGGCGTGCGGGGAAGCGTCTCATGGCGAGAAAACTGAAGACCTACCAGACCTCGCTGGGCTTCTTCGATCTGGCGATTGCCGCTCCGTCCATGAAAGCAGCTCTGGAAGCGTTGGGGCGCAGACAGCAATCTCTTCCACCAGGGCGCAGCGAACGAAAGCGACGATCCGGACGTCATCGCCGCGACCACGGCAAAGCCCGGCGTCGTTCTCAGGCGCCCGGTCGGATCCGACGGATCTTTCAGCGAACATGCCGCGCTGCCCACCGACCTTGGCGGCGGCGGACGCACAAAAGCCGTCCGCAAGTCGAAAGGCCCAAAGGCGAAGAAACCTTCCTCTCGCCCTGTCGACAAGGCTGCGGAACGAAAGGCCGCTCTCGCCTTCGAAAAGGAGCAGAAGCGGCGCCAGCTTGAACGGGCGAAGGAAGAGACTGCCAGGCAGAAGGACCGTGAACGCCGTCAGCAGGCGGTCGACAAGGCGCAGGCTGCGTTGGACAAGGCTGAGCAGGAGCACGCAAAGCGGGCCACCGCCATCCAGGCCGAGGTCGAGGCTCTCGAGAAGAGATCGCAAGCCGAAAAAGCCCGCCGGGATAAGGAGAAGGAGCGATTGGAAGCTACGCTGCGGCGCGCGCGGGGTTAGTTTCYGTCATGCTCGGCGCCGGTCCTTCTAATMAGGAGGGCATTCTGGGCAGGTATCACCAATCGAGTTCAGCACGTCGCGAACCTCTGCCGCCGCTGCATCAGGCGAGACGCCCGCGGGCGGGTCYACGCGGGCGATATCGAAGGCCCGCTCCCTTGCATGCGGATCGGCGCGATCCTGCATCCAACCRTGCTCCTCGCACTCGCGGATGGCGCCAGCTTCCTGGAGCACGTCAATCGCCCATCCGCGCATCGTCCGTATCGCCGGTCTTCGTTCACTTGTCATCAGCATAGGAATAGCTCCTGATACGGCGAATCGTTTTGTCCGTCATTCGTTCCGGCTGCTAGCACATGGCTGGGATTCRCAACGGCAGGAACTCAAGGTTTGGAGTGCGACCGCCCGCGAACCCGCCAGGAAATCCAAAGCCTCAGCTAGCGCTTCATTCCGGTTAGTGCGCGTCCGGCAAGTGCCGGACCGGGCTTTTCAATGATTCAAGGATGCTGCGCGAGTGAACTAGTTTTGGCAGCGCGCCTCGAATGCCTGGCCGGTCACAGACGAAAGAGCCAATTCGAGCGGCAACATCCCCCCCGAGGGGACTCTCACGGAAAAAGAGCGGCTGTCAGAACTGGAGGTGACGCGTCTTGCGCTCGTGAATAGCGCGCAGCAACTTGTTAACAGTGCGCATGAGGCCGCCCGGCGTGGTCTCGTGGCCAGCCATTTTCACGTGCCGGTTTTCGCCATAGCTAGCGAGAGACACGAAGCGCCGCTCTCAACGCAATGCAAGGTTAGACAGTCCGCGCTTCGGCTACTGGTATGTGGTCTTCCGAGATCCATCCCTTGAACATGTTGATAACCCGGCAGCCGCGATTGACCTCCTGAAAGTCGTTGCACACAGTACAACTAAAAATTGCGCGTCCATTGTTATGAGCCAATTTCACTCCCTGGGAGGGAGATTTTTTCCAAGGAGCCGGCATGCCCGATGGGAAGCGCATCATCCTGCTATCGGATGGAACGGGCAATTCTGCTAGCCAAGTATGGAAATCGAATGTCTGGCGCGTGTTCGAAAGTCTTGATCTCAGAGGCAGCGATCAGATTGCGTTCTACGATGATGGTGTAGGTACATCATCGTTTAAGCCGCTCGCGATTCTGGGAGGTGCCTTCGGCTGGGGTCTCAAGCGCAACGTCCTCGACATCTACAAATTTCTTTGCCTGAACTACAAGCCGGGCGACCAGATTTACGGCTTTGGCTTCAGCCGCGGCGCCTTCACCATCCGTGTCGTGATCGGTCTGGTGCTTAGCCAAGGACTGGTAACGGGTGCAACCGACGCTGAAGTTTATCGCAACGCCATCATGGCGTACCGTGCGTATCGCGCCGAAAAGTTTCATACGATCCACCGCATTGAGACCGTCTTCCGTCTGTTGCGCGATCTCTTTCTTCTCATCATGGGAGTGCGCTACGACAAAAGGGCGAACCAGCGTGTCGGAAGCATTGCTTTTCTCGGTCTGTGGGACACTGTCGCCGCCTACGGACTGCCGGTCGACGAAATGGTGCGGGGCGTCAGCCAATGGATATTGCCCCTCGAGTTGCCCGATCGTACCTTCGACCGTCGCATAGACCGGGCTTGCCACGCGCTCTCGCTCGATGACGAGCGCACGACGTTCCATCCCGTGCTTTGGAATGAGAAGACTGTTCCTCCCGAAGTCCTGACGCAGGTCTGGTTCGCCGGCGTCCATTCAAACGTGGGCGGCGGATATCCTGACGACTCCCTGGCGCATATTCCGCTCTATTGGATCATGACCGAGGCACAGTCGCGCGGTCTTAGCTTCAAAACGACACCGAACCAGCCGGACAACCCTGATCCCGATATGCTTGTCTATGCCCAATGGAAACGGGACAAGGACGGGCGCCTCTACGACTCGCGAAATGGCATGGGCGGATATTACCGCTACGGCCCACGCAAGATCGAAGATCTCAGCAAGATGCGATTTTCGCTGCGCAGGGACGATTTCGTCAGTAACAACCCGCCAATCATTCATGAGACGGCCATTCAACGCGCGATGATCGGCGCTCATCGCTATGCTCCGATTGGAATTCCGCGTGAGTATGAAGTCTTGACCGAAACCGGGATCGCGCCCCAGTCGAACTATGAAAGTACTGACGATGTAGATCAGCGCTGTGATGCTCAAAAGTTCATCTGGAACCAGGTCTGGCGACGGCGGCTGATCTATTTCATTACGGTTTTTGCATCTGTCTATGTTGCGCTTTATCCCCTGGTTGTGACCACCGACAGCTCCGGGGAGTTCGCCACCCGACTGACGCTTGTCTCTGCCGGCATCCGAGCGCTGAACGCCGTTCTGCCGAGCGCATTATCGCTCTGGGTCGAAGCCTATGCGCGCGATCCGAGCCATTTTCTATTGCTTGGTTTTCTCGTCGTTCTCCTGATCTGGCTTGGCGTGAAGCTGGGCACCCGGATTGAGGAGCGGATGGAGCGCATATGGCGCCGATTCGGTAGCAACGGCATGTCGAAGGGCGAGATTTRCCTTCGGCTTGTCGGCGCGGCGGTGGCTCTTTACGCCATCTTTCACAACAAGCTGCCGCACTACTGGCCGGACGAACCGCTCATGGACAGCCTCATCAATGGCTGGGTCAGAGGTATTCTGATTTTCATGCTCATCGCTCTCTTCACGCCGCCTTGGCTCGCCTTTCATCTTCGCTCGGCGTGGCTCTATCGTCGCACCATCCGGGGCATCAAGCTTTATGTTTTGCCGGCCTTTTTCGCCCTGAGCTTCCTGACGCTCGCATTCTTTTTGGCCAATCATCTCGTTTTTAGCGTGAGGGATTCCTACGGCGCCGTCTGCCAGGAGAGTGGAGTTGCCGAGGGACTTTCGGCGTGCCTTGCCTCCTCGGTGGCGACGTGCGGCGGGCCCGCCAACGCGACGCCCATGTGCACTTACGGCCGGGCAGTCTCCTGCGGGGACAGTGGGGCGGCTGCGACATGCGAGCGGCGTGCGACGCCTGGATGCGATCCCGCGCACGGAAATTGCGCATTTTGGGTTCCGGTGTGCCATCCCGCATCGGCGGGTGCGGCCGCACGGCCGCCAGGAGGGACTGGCTTCGCGATCTGTCCATCCACGTGTGAGGTGCGGCCAAATGAGACCGACCGGGCCCAGAGACATCCGGACAATGTCCTCGATGTCAAATCGGTCTGCAAGCCGACCGGCATCATGGTCGAGCAGGGCCGTAAATACAGGATCACCATCAGGGCGCCGGCGCCGGGTGACAAATCAGCATGGAAGAATGGTGACCTCGTTGTCAGCACACGTGGCCCCGAACCGTCGTCGATGGGCCTTGCTGATCGTCTGCGTGCGGTCCTGTACTGGCCTTTGAAGCGGCATCTGCTCGTCCAGCCATTCAAGGTCATTGCCCGCGTCGGATCCACAGGCAACGACGAAACCGTGCTCGAGCCCGACGAAGACAAAACCTCAAACGATCTCGATGCGGTCATCACGCCGCGAAGGGACGGGGAGCTCATGCTTTACGTGAACGATGCCATCTGGGCGTTCGATGGCAAGCGCGGCTCGACCTTCTACGATACGCATGACGGCAAGGCCATAATTGAAGTGAGGCAGACCGACTGGATCCAACGGCAATGATCCGGCTCATCATCCTGTTTGCGACACTCGCGATTGCTCTGCCATTCGTAATTGCGAAGGGGGCATTGCCATTTGGCACTGCGGTGTCGCAGAGGTTTCTCGAGCGGGAAACGAATGATGGAGACCCGCGCTTCACAATTCCGCCGGAGGCAAAAACCGGAGACAAGCTCGGAACGAGTACGCTAGCCATGTGGGTACATGCGCACGCGGATCTGGCGGGGGGCTATGCGCGACACGTCATTCCCCTCGATATTGTCTATCTCGTATGTCTCGGCCTGTTTCTGGCAATGGCGAGCGTAACTCTGCGCGACCTCACGGAAGGACCATCGTTCTTGTCGCACATACCGATCTGGGTGTGCTGGCTATTGCCATGCGTCTATATTGCTTGTGATCTTAGCGAGGATCTTCTGATCGTGCTCCTCTTGACCTGGCCGGCGACAATCGAAGGCGTCGCGTTCCAGGCACTTTCGCTCGTGCGCAACGTCAAGATTGCGTCGGTCGGCCTCGCGTTCATTCAAGTGCTGCTACTTTGTGTTGCGTCGTACATCTGGCCGGCCACGGCAAAGCTGTAACGCGCGTGGGGCCGTCCTGTCTATTGATCAAGCTGCCAGATTGGCGCGTCCCTCCGGGGGCGGGCTCTATGCGCGCGCCGCGCACCGAGTCTGCGTCTCGGCCCTTCGGGTGACGATCCTTCGCGCAGAATAGTGTGTCGCTCGCCGGAGGCACTCGCTCGCGGGCCCCGCCGTCATTGCATGCCGGCGTCGCTATCACTGTCCCGCGTTCGGGTGCCTTCTTAACCGGTCTCGCGACTGCACTCGGTCCCGGGTCCCGCCGCTACGCGTCGGCGCTATGCTGACCCTCCTGCGGGTGCCTTTTTCTCTGCCGGGCACGGCTTRCACCAGCCAACCGTCCTCTTGCTCTAAGGGGCTCCGCCCCTCGCGCGCGCCAGGGTGAAGCGCCGGTCATGCCGGCGCCGACCCGAGCGGTCTCCCCGGTCTTCCGCGCTTTCTCAGATCCTCAACACCGGAAATCCTGGCACGCGCTTGTGCAGACCCGCTCTTCGAGCGGCCCTTCGGGCGGGCGATCCCCCTCCGCTCGGGTCGCCCTGGCACTTGCTACCCCTGGTCTCGCCGACGGGCAGGGGCGCAGGCGCGGAGTGCGCCCCC
>NZ_JBFUES010000230.1:0-8686 GCF_056403875.1 Bradyrhizobium sp. P2_E8 | reverse complement strand
CGGCGGCAGAACTTCGCTTGTCCCCGCCAAAACAAGCGAAAACAGCAGTCCAGAATCGTTCTATTGGCACCCTTGCCGGGCGAGCGCAAGCCCGCTAACGGCGGGGAAGCGTGCAATGCACGAATTCCCGCGCCAGCGATCTTTTATTGAGACATTTCCGCCCCACAACCAACCCGACGCCGCCCATGCAGATAGCGCTTTTCCAGCCCGACATCCCCCAGAACACCGGCACGATTCTCAGGCTCTGCGCCTGCCTGGGTCTGACCGCCCACATCATCGAACCGGCAGGGTTCCCCGTCTCCGACCGGCATTTCCGCCGGGCGGGAATGGATTACCTCGACCAGGTCAGCATCGTCAGGCACGTCTCCTGGCCGCAGTTCGAGGCCTGGCGCGCGGCAGAGGGCTGCCGGCTGCTGCTGTTCACCACCAGGGCCGCCACCGACTACCGCGATTTCCGTTACCAGACGTCGGACATCCTGCTATTCGGGCGCGAGAGCGCCGGCGTCACCGACGCGGTGGTCGAGGCCGCGGATGCGCGGCTGGTGATCCCGATCGCCCCGGGACTGCGGTCGCTCAATGTCGCCATGACCGCGGCGATGGCCGCAGGCGAGGCGCTGCGGCAGATCCGGAACCCGCAAGGTTGATATGTTGAGGAGAGACCATTGAGTTACGCGGTCAAGGAAATCTTCCTGACCCTGCAAGGCGAAGGCGCCCATGCCGGGCGCGCGTCCGTGTTCTGCCGTTTCGCCGGCTGCAATCTCTGGAGCGGCCGCGAGGCCGACCGGCAGTCAGCGACCTGCAAATTCTGCGACACCGATTTCGTCGGCACCGACGGCACGCTCGGCGGCCGCTACGCCTCGGCTGCGGAGCTCGCCGACACCATCGCGGCGCAATGGACGGCAACGGCCGCCAACCGCTACGTGGTGCTCACCGGCGGCGAGCCGCTGCTCCAGGTCGATGACGCGCTGATCGATGCGCTCCATGCGAGAGGCTTCGAGATCGGCGTCGAGACCAACGGCACGATCGCCGCACCTGATGGCCTCGACTGGATCTGCGTCAGCCCCAAGGGCGGCAGCGAGCTCGTGGTGCGCCGTGGCCACGAGCTGAAGCTGGTCTATCCGCAGGCCCTCGCCGCGCCGGAGGCCTTCGAGGGCCTCGCCTTCGAGCGCTTCTCGCTGCAGCCGATGGACGGGCCCGAGGTCGCCGAAAACACCGCGCGCGCGATCGACTATTGCCTGCGCCATCCGCAATGGCGGCTCAGCGTGCAGACGCATAAATCGCTCGGCATCAGATAGGATTGGTTTTCGAACAGATGTGGGAATTGACGAAATCGTTCCGCTTCGAGGCGGCGCATTCACTGTCGGGAACGACGTTCGGCGCGGCGAGCGAAGAGATCCACGGCCACTCCTTCCGCGCCGAGGTGACGGTGCGCGGCACGCCGGACCCAGCGACCGGCATGGTGGTCGATCTCGGCCTTCTCCAGCGCGCCATCGAGGACGTCAGGTTGACGCTGGACCACAAGTTCCTCAACCGGATCGAGGCGCTGGGCAAGCCGACGCTGGAAAACCTGTCGCGCTTCGTCTGGGAGCGGCTAGCGCATATCGGCAAGCTCACCCGCGTCAGCATCCATCGCGACAGTTGCAACGAGAGCTGCACCTATTACGGTCCGCAGGGCTGACGGAATGGCATCGACAATGGACCCGAGCTTGATCGAAGACCGCAAGACGCGCGCCCGCGCTTGGTTCGAAGCTTTGCGCGACGACGTCTGCGCAAGCTTCGAGCGGCTGGAAGACGACGCGCCGCAAAGCCTCTATCCGGGCAAGGCCGGCCGTTTCAACCGCACGCCCTGGCAGCGCACCGATCATAGCGGCGCGGCCGGCGGTGGCGGCGTGATGTCGATGATGCATGGCCGGCTGTTCGAGAAGGTCGGCGTGCATTGCTCGACGGTGCACGGCGAATTCGCACCGGAGTTTCGCGCGCAGATTCCGGGCGCGGCGGACGATCCGCGGTTCTGGGCCTCCGGCATCTCGCTGATCGCGCACTTACGCAATCCGCACGTGCCTGCCGTGCACATGAACACGCGCTTCGTCGTCACCACAAAAGCCTGGTTCGGCGGCGGCGCCGATCTGACGCCGGTGCTGGATCGCCGCCGCACGCAGGACGACGCCGACAGCATCGCCTTCCACGCTGCGATGAAAGAGGCCTGCGCGCAGCCGAACGGCGTTGCCGATTACGACAAGTACAAGACATGGTGCGACGAGTATTTCTACCTGCCGCACCGGAAAGAGGCACGCGGCATCGGCGGCATCTTCTACGACTGGCACGACAGCGGTGACTGGGACGCCGACCTCGCCTTCACCCAGGATGTCGGCCGCGCCTTCCTGAAGATCTATCCTGATATCGTCAGGCGCAATTTCGCGAGCGCCTGGACCGCTGCGGACCGCGAGGAGCAGCTGATCCGCCGCGGCCGCTATGTCGAGTTCAACCTGCTCTACGACCGCGGCACCATCTTCGGGCTCAAGACCGGCGGCAATGTGGATTCGATCCTGTCGTCGCTGCCGCCGGAGGTGAAATGGCCATGACTGCGATGAAGCCCGCTGTGAGGCCGCTCCCCCGCGCCATGCTGATCGACATGGACGACACCATCCTGTCGGCCTATGGCCGGCCCGAGATCGCCTGGAATACGATCGCGAACGAGTTCGCCGAGGAGCTTGCGCCGCTGCCGCCGCAGCAGGTCGCAACCGCAGTGCTGGCCTTCGCGCGAAACTTCTGGGCCAATGCGGAAGCCGCCTGGCGGATGAAGCTCGCCGAGGCGCGGCATCTGACGGTGAAGGGCGGGTTCGCTGCGCTCGCGGCCGCCGGCCACCGCGCGCTGTCAGACGACCTCGCCATTCGCCTCGCCGACCGCTTCACCGCCTATCGCGAGGAAGAGATGTTCGTCTTCCCCGGCGCGCATGAAGCGATCGACAAGCTGAAGGCGCTCGGCATCAAGCTCGCGCTGGTGACCAACGGCGCCGCCGACACCCAGCGCGCCAAGGTCGAGCGCTTCGAGCTGGCGCACCGCTTCCACCACATCCAGATCGAGGGCGAGCACGGTTTCGGCAAGCCCGAGGAGCGCGCCTATCTGCACGCGATGGAGGCGCTGGGCGTCACCGCCGAGGACACATGGATGATCGGCGACAACCTCGAATGGGAAGTCGTGACGCCGCAGCGCCTCGGCATCTATTCGATCTGGATCGACGTGCATGGCGACGGCCTGCCCGAAGGCTCGACGGTGAAGCCCGACCGCATCATCCGCTCGCTGACCGAACTGGTGCCTGACCGGTCGTAACCATCGGCGCGAAACAAAAACTCGAAAAACAACCCCATGCACAGTAGCCGGCTGCTGCAAAATCAAATGCTTACGGATTTTACGAAATCGTTTGACCCGCCGGGCAAAACAGGCGCATGATGCCATCATCGCGGCGCATGGGACGGACAAGCCCCTGCGCAACCCATCGAGCAGGCGCCCTTGCCTCCGTCATGGTCCCGCTTCCGGCCTGAGGCTCCGTCGTCGGCGCTTCAGCAGCCTGGCGGCGGATGCGCGCTGCCGCAGCACATCCACTGATCCCGCAGCCCGTGATCGGCGTGTCATGCCGGCTTGCTAGCTTCTCAAGTCAATCAACCCGAAAGGACCATCCATGGAACTGAAAGCCGGCGATATCGTCATGCTGAAATCCGGCGGCCAGCCGCTGACCGTCGCAGAAGTCAAAGGCGACGACGTGATCTGTCTCTGGATGGGCGTCGAAGGCGACCTGTTTCGCGAGACGCTGCCGCTCGCCGTGCTCGAACACCTGGAAGAGGTGGACGAGGACGAGGAAGAGGAAGACGAGGACGACGAAGACGAGGAATAGGCACGGCTAAGGCCGCGGCCCCATGAGATCGGAGCGCTTCGCTCCGGCGCGTCTGATGTCCGCTGCTCCGCCAAGAACGGCGCAGTAGCGGACATCGCCGCATGGCGCAGACGGGCCAACAGGCGCCGTCCTGACCGCCGCCGGTCACGTCCGGTCTGCCGCCACAACCGGACGACTTCAGAGCCGGTCAGAGCCTCGCGTTCGGGCCAGAAGCGGTCATCATCGCACATCAATCAAAGTGAGGGCTCGCAGTGTCAGGCAGCCAAAGATGAATGTGCTTTCTTCCCGAATTGGATAGCCTGAGCTATGCCTGGGAAATTGGCCAATTGCCATCTCGGGAGACCACGAATGAAGTGGATAGTCATTGCCGCCATTGCGCTTGCTGCTTCGGTAATGTTCGCGGCCGCGCAGCCAGCAAAAGAGCCCTACCAACCGGGTCTTGGCGAATTCATGACAGCTACGCAGCTTCGCCACGCCAAGCTATGGTTTGCTGGCAAACAAAATAACTGGGACCTCGCTGCTTATGAGATCGACGAGATCAAGGAAGGCCTAGAGGACGCCGCAAGGCTTTTTCCAACAGTTGACGGCATCCCTGTCGCTGAGATGATCAAGACCATCATCGATCCACGGATAGAGGAGCTTGAAAAGGCGGTTAGAGCAAAGAGCAGCACCAAATTTACGGCCGCCTTCGACGAGCTTACCAACGGCTGCAATAGCTGCCACGCGGGAGCCAGCAAGCCGTTTATACGCATTCAGCGTCCAATCGCGTCTCCACTGACCAACCAGAATTTTGCGCCACAAAGATAATGGGAGTTGCGCGCATCGACCACATGACTTCCGAAAAGGGTCAAAAGCTGCGGTAGGCCCTAAGCTGAACCGACGCCCGGTTTGCCCCTGACAGCCGACATGGGACGGGCTTCGAGCGAGCTTCGGCTACCCCCTTCTCCGTCTTGCGCGCCGCACTCCTTAACTCAAATCAAGCACCTAACAGTTCGGCTGATCAGCAGCTCGGATGATGCCACCATCATCGAGCTCAGCGCATTTTCAGCTTGCCGACTTGTTCCGCCGCCCAGCTGTCGTCTGGCTGCAGATTCAGTATACGCTCGTAGTCCTCCAACGAGCGCTTCCGATCACCGAGTTTCTGAAGCGCAAATGCGCGAGCACGTAACCCGCTCAGATCATTGGGAAGAACCTCGAGCCCCTGATCCAGGTCCGATATAGCTTTCGCAAATTCGCCCGCCCTCATCTTTGCAAAGCCCAAGCCAAGGTAAACTCGGCCTCGCGTACCTGGAAGCAGGACGTGACCAGACCCGAGCACATGCTCGAAATCCAGTTGAGCATTACGATAGCTTTTCTTGGCCAGATAAGCTTCACCGCGCCCAAGAAGGGCGGTGGCGTGGTCTGGAGCGAGCGATAATGCCTTTGTGTAGGATTCTATCGCCTCCTCGTAGTTTCCACGAGCAGACTCCACCTGACCGAGGCCATACGCAAAAATTGGAGACTTTGGGTCGAGCGTCTCCCCTTTCGAAAAATCCGCTATGGCGTTGTCGTAGCGATGCAGGCGCAAATAGAAAAAACCGCGAGAACCATATAGAGCGGCATCAACTGGCTCGATGTCGATGGCGCTTGACCAATCTTCGAGAGCATGATCCGTCTCGCCGATGCGCTCATTGAGATACGCTCTTTGCTTAAGCATATCTCGCCGCTCAGCATTGGAGGTCGAAGCACTGCCGATGGCCGTCGAATAGAGTTCAATTGCGCGGCCATGCGCACCGGCTCGCTCCGCCCGTTCGGCGTCTGCGCGAACCTGGGAGCCAGTTTCGCCAAGAGCTCCGCTGCAAATCAACACTGCGGTCGCCATGGCAACCAATATGGCCCCGCCATTTTGTTGCACGTTCTTCCAGCGATACATGCGACTTCCCATCACATGTCAAATCAGGCAGTAATCTGCATTCTGCAATAACAAGCGCTACGATCGAGCCAAAAAGGAGCTCGATGGTCGCACGCCATTCAGCGACGCTAATTTCTTTGTTCGCCAATTCTACGGACGACAAGATCGAAGAAAAGCAATGCGGGCTTGTTCCAGCATCACACTTGGTACGCGCGTAATGCAATCACACAACCAAGCAATTTTCAAGATCGTCATTTGCACTGAGTGAGGCCCTTAGGGCACTCGCTTGCCATGACATGACACGCRCTCAATCGACCTAAGGGCCATTATCGGACGTTTAATCATAGCGGAGGAACGTTGTAGCCGACCACGACTTTAGGTGGCACAGACTCGTCATCACGTATGTCAAGTAAGTCACGACCAACGAGGGGGCTATGTTTCGATGTAAGATATTCTTCCACGTCGGGGATGAACTGAGCCTGAAAACGCACGCTTCGAAGGGCGAGGCGTGGATTGATGGTTTCGGCCTGAATGTTAGAGGGACGGAAGACGCATTCCTTATACCGAATGCGGACATTCAAAAAGTTGACATATATCGGTTTCATGGGCTGGGCCGAGTAATCCAAGTCGACCATCGTAAGGGCCGTTTGTTTTTGGCCGCCACTCGCCTGATGATTGGACAATTCGCGCTCATCAATTTCTTCCGCACTGGCAAGCTCTATAGGGCACTCTTGGATATATCGACCTGAGTCAGGCAAATGACCGCTGCGGATCAAAGAGAGACGGGCCAACGAAGCGCCAAACTCACAACGAATATTGGGCTTCAAGGTGCTTGAAACCAATGAATGAACTCCTACCAACAAATGAGGCTGTTCGGGATTTGATCGAAAGGCTCGGCTCCGCGCCGGTTATCGCCCGCTACGGTCAAGCAGAAGCAGCGACGTTGGCGCACGCTTTCTCCGATATCGAGACATCGCTACGAAAATTTCTGCATGAGCAGCTTCCAAAACTTGCCGATCCATCCTTGCAAGGCGAAGGGCTAGAGGATCTCCTTCTGGAGGTCCGGGAAGAGTTTCGCCACATTCTGTATCATCTGCACGATCCCGAGTTCCTGCGCGTGTTAGAGCCGACACATGAATGGCTAACTGTTCGCGTGGAACAAGGATAGTTGGCCACGTGGAGTCCGCTTGGGGTCAATCGCGTCACTTTGGCCGCGAGCTCCGCACCTGTCGCTCGAATCCGGATCTGGTCTGGGCGAGCTGCTGCTCCAGCGCACGCGGCGCCGCCTCGATTCTCGGACCAGCTTGCGCTCCTGGACGATGCGTTCGCTCTGCTGGTCGATGAGGCGGGTCGGGCGTCGATCCGCGCGATGCGGGGCAATTTTCTAATAGGACGACTTCCGCTGCGGGTCAGAAACGTCGATTTGGCCGCGAGCGCGCGATGTCCGGTCTGGCCCCGGCTACGGTCGTGCTGATCGTCGCCTCCATCTTCGCCTGCGGGCCAACAGCCGCCGTTCAAAGAGACCGCGCTCCGGGCCGAACAACGACAAGGGGCTCGTGGTCGTGCGAGCAGCCACAAAACGTCAAGGTATGAGCGACGCCGTATAGGCGACCAGCGCGATCATGTCGTCGGTGCCGAGGTGCTCAACAACCGGCTTCATGAGGTCACTATTGGAGCCCTTCCGCGCGCCCGACTTGAAGTCGTAAAGCTGACGGAACATGTACGTGGGCGAACGGGCCGCAATCCCTGGCGCCACGGCAGTCCCTTTGAGGTCGGCACCATGACAAGCGGCGCACTGGACGCGAAGGTCGCCCCTCGCTGCCAACGCCCGCCCTTTCTGAATGCTGCCAACCGGCACATAGGCGATGAAACGAGCGCGCGAGTCCCGGCTGAGAAAGTGTTCGACGTTTTCCGGAATCTCGATGATGCGCTGGCCGATGGGCTCTTTCTCGCCGCCATCGATCGGCGCCAGGAACAAGTCCCTGACATGTGTCTTCGGAACGGCGTCGGTTTCTACGACCGCAATATTCGATCTCGGTTTGATCGACGCAAAATAGTTCGCAGCCTCCTTGAGTTCCTGATCGGTGATGTCCTTGGACGTCTTGATCATCAGGTCGGTGGCGACGCGGGACACCGAATTCGTACGCAGGCCCGTCTTGAACTCCACCGTTTGCCGGATGATGTATTCCGCGGAGAAGCCAAACAGGCTGGCATTCTCAGGGCCGCCCGGTCCGTCCGCCCGGTGGCAGACGCCGCAGGCGAACACGTCAGGCTTTCTCCCCTTTGCGACGATCTCCGGCAAAGCCGGATGGTCTTCGGGATGCCAGTCGGGAGCGGCGAACAGATCGCGCAGCTGCGTGAGCGTAAAACCGGAGGCGCTGTCAGGGACTCGCCGGATCGTGCCGTCGTCAGGGGCGCGTTGAAAACTCGGCGGGTTTACCGGATAGGCCCATGGCGGTGGGCCGTCCTGGCTCTGTGCGGGCGCCCCCGCTGAAGCAAGCGACGTCAGCGAAAGGGCGAAAAGCGCTGAAGACATCCTCATGGCCAAGACCTCCATGCGCATCAGCGGACCTAGACCTTCGAAGCCGAAAGCGTGAAGACCGGCCGCTCGCGAGGCAGTGCCGCAGAAATCTGCGGGCAGGCGTTCCTCCATCAGGCGTTCCAGGAAGCATTCAAGGGCCGAGACAAGCTGGCGTCAATCAGGGATTTGGGTGCTGACGCGGGTTGAGTGCACTGTCACCGTAATCTAGAGTTTGCAACCTACGTTTGCGGGGGTAACAATGATTGCTCGTCGGGATTTTCTGCTTGGTGCGATGGCGAGTTCTGTCTTGGCAGCCACAGCACGCGCTGATTTTGCATCCGACGATGAAGTTCGGGACATATTGCGCGAGCGCATCGACCG
>NZ_JBFUES010000229.1:0-8691 GCF_056403875.1 Bradyrhizobium sp. P2_E8 | reverse complement strand
GGCCAACATGGTGCGCGGTGCGGAATGGGCGCGCTTCTTCGCGGAGCGCGCGCCGCATCTGCCGTTCCGGCTCTGGCCCGACATCGGCGATCCCGCCGAGGTGCGCTATCTCGTGGCGTGGGTGCCGCCTGACAACATCGCGGCGACCTTTCCAAACCTCGAGCTGGTCTTCTCGGTCGGCGCCGGCGTCGACCAGTTCGACGCCACCAAACTTCCACCGCACATCCCGCTGGTGCGCATGCTGGAGCCCGGTATTGCCGAGACCATGGTGGAATACGTCACCATGGCCGTGCTCGCCCTGCATCGCGATCTCCTGGACTTCATCAGCCAGCAGAAGCAACAGGTCTGGCGTGAGATCCGGATCACGCCGGCGAAGCGGCGGCGTGTCGGCGTGATGGGGCTCGGCCAGCTCGGCCAGGCCGTGCTCGAACGCCTCGAGGCGTTCGGCTTTCCGCGTCTCGGCTGGAACCGCTCGCCGCGCGAGATCGAGGGCGTCACCTGCTATGCGGGCATCGACAGTTTGCCCGATTTCCTCGCGCAGACCGACATTCTCGTCTGCCTGCTGCCTCTGACCGACGAGACCCGCGGCATCCTGAACGCGGACCTGTTCGCGCGCCTGCCGCGCGGCGCCTCCCTGGTCAATGTCGGGCGTGGCCCGCATCTCGTCGAGGCCGATGTCCTCGCGGCTCTCGACAGCGGCGTGCTCTCGGGGGCTGTCCTCGACGTCACCGATCCCGAGCCGCTGCCGACGGGCCATCCATTCTGGAGCCATCCGCGCATCCTGCTGACGCCGCACAATGCCAGCATGACCACGCCTGATACGGCCGTCGACTATGTGCTCGACGTCATCGCACGTCACCGCCGCGGCGAAGATCTGCCGGGGCTCGTCGATCGTTCGCGCGGCTACTAGGACACTCGCATGAGCATCGGCGCAAGCAGACCTGACCAAGTCATTGCCGAAGCACAGGCGCCGGTGCTGTCGGTCGCGGACCTCACCACGTCCTTCATGCGCGAGCGGCAATGGATCCCCGTCGTCCGCAACGTGTCGTTCGACGTCGCACCGCGCGAAACCGTGGCGATCGTCGGCGAGTCCGGTTCGGGCAAGAGCGTCACCGCGCTGTCGATCATGCGGCTCATTCCCAAGGAGAGCGGCCGCATCGAGGGGCGCGTCACGCTCACCGGCCGCGATCTCCTGGCGCTGCCCGAAGCGAGCATGAAGGATATCCGCGGCAACGACGTTGCCATGATCTTCCAGGAGCCGATGACGAGCCTCAACCCGGTGCTCACGATCGGCTTCCAGATCGCGGAAGCGCTGATCCAGCATCGCGGCCTGTCGCGGGCGGCCGCCGAGGCCGAGACCGTGCGCCTGCTCGACCGCGTCCGCATCCCCGCCGCGAAATCGCGCTTCCACGAGCATCCGCATCGCTTCTCCGGTGGCATGCGCCAGCGCGTGATGATCGCGATGGCGCTCGCCTGCAAGCCGAAGCTCCTGATCGCCGACGAGCCGACCACCGCGCTCGACGTCACCATCCAGGCCCAGATCCTGGAGCTGCTGAAAGAGCTCCAGCAGGAGGAGGATATGTCGATCCTCTTCATCACCCACGACATGGGCGTGGTCGCCGAGATCGCGGACCGCACCGTGGTGATGTATGGCGGGCAGGCGGTGGAGCTTGATGCGACCTCGCGCATCTTCGCGGCGCCCACGCATCCCTACACCCGCGCGCTGCTCGCGGCCGTGCCGCGCCTCGGCTCCATGGACGGGCGTCCGCGGCCGATGCGCTTTCCGATCGTCGACAAGGTGACCGGCACTTCGGACGAGCCGACGGAGACCCCTGATACGGTCTCGATCGCCGAGCGCCCGCTGCTCGAAGTCGCCAATCTCACCACGCGCTTTCCGATCCGCTCGGGATTGTTCGGCAAGGTCTCCGGCCGCGTCCACGCGGTCGAGAACGTCTCCTTCACCTTGCACGCGGGCGAGACGCTGGCGCTGGTCGGCGAATCCGGCTGCGGCAAGTCGACGACGGGCCGCTCAATCCTCAAGCTGGTCGAGCCGGATGGCGGGACGGTTCTGCTCGACGGCCGGGACGTGCTCGGCATGAACGGCCGCACCTTGCGCGACTGTCGCAAGCAGATGCAGATCGTGTTCCAGGATCCGTTCGCGAGCCTCAATCCGCGCATGTCGGTGGGGACGTCGATCGCAGCACCGCTGCTGGCCAACGGCCTCGCCTCGGCGTCGCAGGCGCGCGACAAGGTCGCCGACCTGCTCGTGCGCGTCGGCTTGACCGCCGACATGGCCGCGCGCTTTCCGCACGAGTTCTCAGGCGGCCAGCGCCAGCGCATCTGCATTGCGCGCGCGCTCACGCTCGGGCCGAAGCTGATCGTCGCCGACGAGGCCGTGTCCGCGCTCGACGTCTCGGTGAAAGCGCAAGTCGTCAATCTGATGCTCGACCTTCAGGCCAGCATGGGCCTTGCCTATCTCTTCATTTCCCACGACATCGCGGTGGTCGAGCGCATGAGCCATCGCGTCGCGGTGATGTATCTCGGCGAGATCGTCGAGATCGGCCCRCGCGCGGCATTGTTCGGCAATCCGCAGCATCCCTACACCAGGAAGCTGATGGCGGCCGTGCCGGTGCCCGACCCCGCGCGCCGCGGCACGAAGCGCGAGGTCGCAAACGACGAGATCAGAAGCCCGGTGCGTGCGCCGGACTACCAGCCGCCGGTGCGGCAATATCGCGAGGTCTCGCCCGGTCACGTCGTCCAGGTGTGGGGCGAGGAGTGGTCGGCCTGAGACGCGCAGGATGCGGTGCGTTTCCGATGACGTGTCCGAACCCATGAGTTGAAGTGCACGAAGCAGGCAAGCGTAGATAGGTTGGATGCCGGCGAAACGCCGGACAGCTTGCCAACCGACCGCGCCTTTCAGCTCCCGCTCGCGCGCTCCCAGGTAATGCGACGATGCAGACTCGTCCTCCGGAAATTGTGACCGGGTCGAGCGACAGGGAACTGCGGAATGTGAACGATCTCATACTCCGTCACTCTCTTCTCGAGCTACCAATCCCGTAAGAAATTGCCGCACCCGGACCTGACAGACACGGGTGAGATGCAGTGCCTGCGAAGCCGCGTGCTCGCAGCTTTTTTGGATTGGCTTTCGTCTCGCTCACGAGCAAGCCAGCCCTTCACTCAGCACAGATTTTTCAGAAATTGGAATCAAGGGAATCGCGAAACGCGTCCACGAGGCAGCCCTCTATTCGGGGTCGGCCGGTAGGCCGCTTCTTACTCGAGAAGGACCCTCCAATGAAGATCAGCAGTGAAGTTTTCAGCGCATTTTCTCTAACAAGGCACGCCAGCAATCTTCGGATCGCTCGTTCCAGCCTGATCAAGTCTGCCCATCTTCTTGAAAGAATTGGGCTTGCAGCCGTTGGGGCCTCTTGCGGCCTCTACGTCGGTGCGACCCTGTTGCGTGAGAAGGGGGGACTGTTTGAAAGCGGCTGGATCGTGCTGATAACGATGCTCTACGGAGCGCTCAGCTATTATGTCGGAATTGATCTGTCGGGCAGTGCCGCGCGGAAGTCGATTTCGGGCATCTCGGAAGAATGGAATGGTTCCGAGCCGGCCGAGATCATGAGTGCGGCCGGCACGTTCGGCGCCGCAATTGCCGCAGCTCTGTCCGTCAGCATCCTTGTCCTTGATCAAAACCCTCCYAATGGCCTGGTAGCATTTGTTGCCGGCTGTTGGGTGGTTGGTTCCTCGCTTCAAGTTGCGGCGGGCACGATGGCTCGCAACAACGAAACGTACATGGACAAGAAATGAAGGACTGCGCTCGCGGAAAACGTCTGCCTGGCTTTGTGACGCGAGCACGAGCAGCAGTGCTGGAGCGGGCTTCAGGTATGGAATGAGTAGCCACGACTCATCGCAACCTCTGTCGTCCAACGCTGCGTGCTGACGATTTTTGGTGGCGTCGTCCTTCGCATCGGCCGCTGCCTGGGAGCCGTATCGGTACCGAGTAACCTAAATTGTCGCGCAACAAACAAGACGTGCCATCATGGCGATGTTGGGATATCGTCCGCGCGCCGTGGTCCAAAATTCTGCTAACCGCCAACCACACGATCGGTGGAGCCAATGCAGATTGCGGAGTGGCTCGAGAAGCTGGGGCTTGGGCAGTACGCAGAGCGTTTCGCCCAGAATGGCGTCGACATGGGCGTCCTTCCCGAGCTGATGGACGAGGACTTCGACAAGCTCGGAGTCCTGCTCGGCCATCGCCGTAAAATGCTGCGTGCTATTGCCGACCTCGATCCCGCCGCGTTGATCGCATCGCCGGCTCCTCCTCACGACGCCGAGCGGCGCCACCTCACCGTCATGTTTTGCGATCTGGTCGGCTCGACCGCACTCTCGGCGCGTCTTGATCCCGAGGATATGTGGGAAGTGATCCGGGCCTATCGCGCCGCCTGCGCGAGGGTCATTTCCGCCTATGACGGCAGCATAGCCAGGTTCGTCGGCGACGGAATACTCGTCTATTTCGGCTATCCGCGCGCCCACGAGGATGACGCGGAGCGCGCAGTGCGCGCGGGCCTCGACGCCATCTCTGCGATGAGACAGCTCAAGACGAGCGGCGACGAACCGGTTGAGCTGCGGATCGCAATCGCGACCGGGCTCGTGGTGGTCGGCGACCTCATCAGCGGAGATGCGTCAGAGGAGCACGCAACGGTCGGCGACACACCAAACCTCGCTGCCCGGCTCCAGAGCCTGGCGGAGCCGGGAGCGGTCGTCGTTGCCTCGTCGACGCGCCGGCTGCTCGGTGATCTCTTCACTTTTCGCAACCTCGGCCGCCGCGAGGTCAAGGGGATATCAGAACCCATCGCAGTCTGGGCGGTCGAGGGAGCGGCCGCATCGGAAAGTCGCTTCGAGGCGGTCCACGCGGCGCGCTCGATCGGCTTTGTCGGCCGCAAGGAGGAGATCGAACTCGCGCTCTCGCGCCAGCGGCTGGCATGGCAGGGACAGGGCCAGATGGTGCTGATTTCCGGCGAAGCGGGCATCGGCAAGTCGCGCATGGTCGCAACGCTGTCCGAAAGCGCCGGGTTGGGAGTGCACCGCCGGGTGCGATATCAGTGTTCGCCCTACCACACCAACAGTGCGCTTCATCCCTTTGTCGCGCAGCTCGAGCGCGCGGCCGGCATTTGCTCGCACGACACGCCCGGGCAAAAGCTCGACAAGCTCGAGGCGATGCTGGCGCTTGGAACGCAGCAGGTCGCCCGGGCGACAGCGCTCATTGCGGCACTGCTTTCGATCCCGACCGGCGACCGTTACCCGCCGCTCGGTCTGAGCCCGGCGCAGCAGCGGCGCCAGACCTTTGCCAGCCTTCTCGATCAGCTTGAGGGATTGGCGCGAGAGCAGCCCCTGCTGATTGTCTGCGAGGATATGCATTGGGCCGATGCCACGACTCTTGAACTGTTCGATCTCACGGTCGACCGGATCCGGAGACTGCCGATACTCGTGCTCATGACATCGCGGCCGGAATTCGAGCCCTCCTGGTCGGGCCTTGGCAACGTCAGTCTGTTGCGGCTCGACCGGCTCGATCGGCAGGACACGCGGGCGCTGGTCGAGCAGGTGACTGTCGGTCGCCAGCTGCCACGCGAGATGATGAAGCAGATCATCGACAGGACGGATGGCGTCCCGCTATTCGTCGAGGAATTGACCAAGATGGTGCTGGAGTCCGGATGGCTCGTCGAAGGTGCCGGGCGCTATCGCCTCGAGAGTCCGCTCCCGCCGCTGGCCATTCCCGCGACGCTGCAGGATTCGCTGATGGCGCGGCTCGATCGGCTGGCGCCGGTCAAGGAGGTGGCGCAGATTGGCGCCGCCATCGGCCGCGACTTCTCGTACGCGCTGCTGAGATATGTGGCGGGACGCGATGATCTGACGCTGAGCGCTGCGCTGGGGCAACTCGAAGAGGCCGAACTGCTGGTGTGTCGCGGGACTCCGCCCGAAGCAAACTATAGTTTCAAGCACGCTCTCGTTCAGGAGGCGGCCTACGAGAGCCTGCTCAAGAGCAAACGGCAGGTGCTTCACACCCGCATCGGCGATGTCCTGCGCGAAAAGTTTCCGGTCGTGGCCGAGACTGAGCCGGAAGTTCTGGCGCACCACTTCACTGAGGCTGGGCTGGACGAGGTCGCCCTCGAGTGGTGGCGCAAGGCGGGCCAGCAGGCGCTGAAGCGCTCGGCCTATTCCGAGGCAATTGCGCATCTCGGCAAGGCGATTGCCATCGCCGATGAGTTGCCTGATGAGCCTCATCGGATGATGAGCAGGTTGAATCTTCAAATCGCATATGGCCGCGCGTTAAGGGGGGGCCTCGGGCATAGCGCCCCCGAAACGGTCGCTGCATGGACGCGCGCCCGGCAGTTCGCGGCCGACATCAATGATCCGGTTGAACTTGCGCCGATCCATTCCGGCCTCTTCAATGCCTGCCTGACCCACGGCGAACTTGCTCCGATGCGGGAGCTGGCGGACGCCATTATGAGTGCCGCGGAGCGACGACCAGACGCGGCAGTGGCCGCCGTCGTTGCGCATTGGACGGGCGGCGTCACCTGCTGGTTCGGGGGCGACTATCTGAAGGCGAGAACGCATCTCGAGCAGGCACTGGCGATCTATGGTGCCGAGCCGGATCCCGCGACGTTCAGGCCCTCGGCGCTGGATCTGCCGTTCGTGATCATGAGGTTTCTTGCTCTGGTGCTCTGGCCGCTTGGCAGCATCGCTCGCGCGCGCCGGCTCGCCGCCGAAGCGGTGAGCGCTTCAGGAGAAAAACGGGCGCTTTCCCAGGCCAATGCGCTCGTTCATCGCGCTGTGTTCGACGGCCTATGCGGGGGCCTGTTGCAGCAAACGGATACTATCCTGGCGCTCGGCCTTGCGCGTGACCATACGATGCCACTGTATGTGGCCGCCGGTACCTACCTGAATGGCCTGGCCAACTGGCGTGCCGGCGACCGAATGGCCGGACTGACGGAAATGCGTCGCGGATGGACCATGCTGCGCGAGAATGACTGCTACCTCTGTGAACCGTTTTGGGGGATGCAGGTCGCGATGGCGGATGCGGAGGTGGGCCAGCTCGAAACCGGGCTGGACATCTTGAGCGAATTGATCGCATCGGCGGGACAATCCGGTCAGCATTGGCTTGATGCGGAGCTGCATCGCGTCCAGGGCGAGCTTTTGTCGCGTCATGACCCTCCGGACGGTTCCAGCGCCGAAAATGCCTTCAACCGAGCGCTGGAAATCGCACGGCACCAGCAGGCGAAGACTTTCGAATTGCGCAGCGCCCTTGGACTTGCGCGCCTGCACAAGGCAAATGGCCGAGCCGGCGCGGTTCTCGAACTGCTCGCTCCCGTCCTCGCTGAATTCGACGCGGAGCGAAATCTTCCCGAAGTCGAAGAAGCGGAGAAGCTGCTTCGGAATGGGCGTTAGCCGCGCCGCCGTTCGATCGGCGCCAACGACGCGCCGACTTCAAGCGGGAATAGGTCGGCATCCTGGTTCCTCGATTCGGGAGCCGTAGTCTTCCGGTTTTGACACAGCTTAACCTAATGTGGTGAAAGCTAGATATGCTTCTCTTGGTTGCGAACGCGACCCTGCTGCGGTGACGAAACCTGATTTCGGCTAGCAGCAATGTTGGCGGATTGCTCAAGGCGCAGACGTCATCCCAACACCGGGCCATGCGCCGATTGGCTTGCCTTCGCTGGGCAGACGCGGCGACCAAAGCCCATTGGAGATCCAGCCGTGGTTCGCTTGCACGTCGAACGTTTCATTCGCAGCCGGATTGTTCGCCGATCCCTGGCGCTCGGGATCATCGCTCTGAGCGGATGGGCCCTGTTGCCGTATGTGACCTACCGAGTCGCTCCCTCCGCCTATGTCAATGCCGAGCTCATGCGGGTGACTGCCCCAATGGCGGGTCAGCTCTCGTCAGATCTTCCACGCAAGGGTGAATATTTCCAGCGCGCCCGGGTGGTGCCGCTGGTCGAGGCGCGTTCGCCGGATCGCCGGCATCTCATGGACCTTGATCAGCAGCTTGCCATGTCCACCAAACGCGCCGAGCTTGCACGTCGGCAACTCGAGGAAATCGCCGAGCTCGATCGCAAGCTCCGCGAGCGCAGCGAAGACTATCGTTTGGGGATGGTGGCGCGGCTGAGCCACGAGATCGGCGAAACGGAAGTTGAAAAAGGCGGCTGTCTCGCCGAGGCGCGGCAGCGGAACGATGTCGCGGGCCGGATTGAGAAGCTCGTGAAGCTCGGCATCAGTTCGCAGATCCGCTCCGGCGAGGCCCAGGCTTCTCAAGAGGCGACCGCAACGCGGTGCCAGATGGCCGATGAACGCCTGCAGCGCCTCAAGACCGAATTGGGGGCGGCTGAGAAGGGCATCTATCTTCGTGGCGATGCCAATGATGTGCCCTATTCGCAGCAGCAGCGCGAGCGGCTTGTCCTCCGCCGCCAGGAGCTCGAGACAGACCTGTTGCAGAACAGCTCACGTGCCGCGCAGCTGGCCGCGGAGATCGCAGAGGAACGCACTCGACTTGATCGTCTCGATCACTACGACCTGTCCTTGCCGGCAGCTCATGTAGTCTGGTCGGTGGCGGCCAGCCCGGGCTCGATGGTCACGGAAGGGCAATCGGTCTTCGATTTTGCAGATTGCGAACGCCGGTTTATCGTTGTTGAACTC
>NZ_JBFUES010000228.1:0-8727 GCF_056403875.1 Bradyrhizobium sp. P2_E8 | reverse complement strand
ATCCCTTCCCCGCAAACTCCGTCGGCGTCCGCCCCGTCACCTGGCGGAATGCTGCCGAAAACGCCGGCACGCTGGCATAGCCGAGCTGGGTGGCGAGCTGCTTCACCGACACATTGGCGTCCGTCGACAGCCGCTGGATCGCCGCGGCGATCCGGGCGCGCTGGCACCAGCTCTTGAAGCTCAGCTGCGTCTCCGTCGAGAACAGCCGCGACAGGGTGCGCGCGGAGGTTCCGACCTCGCGCGCCAGCGTGTCGATGTCGTGCAGGCCGGTTGGGTCGTCGAGCACGATCATCGCGGCGCGCCGGCAGCGCGGCTCGCGCGGCAGCGGCACGAAGGTCGCGGAATCCTCGGCCTGGTGCAATTCCAGCATGACGAGGCGAACCAGCAGCTCGGTGCGCTCATCCGTGTTGCGCGCGTCGAACAGCGCCAGGATCGCCTGATTGAGCAGCGGCGACACCCGCACCACGAATTCCCTGGTCAGGCCGTCATAGCGCTGCTCGCGCTTCAGCCAGGACAGGTCGAAATACAGCGTGCGCATCTCGATGTCGGCGAGCAGGTCGAGGGCGTGCTCGAGCCCGGCCGGCACCCAGACGGCCCGGTCCGGCGGCACCAGCCAGCGTCCCCCTGGTGTCGTCACCTGCATCGTGCCCTTCGCGGCATAGATCAGCTGCGCCTCGCGGTGCAGGTGCGGGTCGATCCGCATGCCCTTGGGATAGTCGCGGGCGACCAGGTGCACGCCCGCGGGCGAGCGATGATTGCTCCGGACCGCCCGGAGGATTGGCGTTTCCACGACAGTCATTGGCAGCATCTCGTCATGCCCAGGACATATAACTCATTTCGGAGCAGGAGAGGATTCGTATGAACAGCCCAAGCCGGGTCATCAGTTTCGTCAACGCAGGCCATTTCATCGACCATTATTCGATGCTGATCTTCGCCGCCGCCGTGATCATCATGGGGCCGGCGCTCGGCATGGCCTATTCGGAACTTCTGCCCTATGCGACGCCGGGCTTCATCGCCTTCGGCGCGGGCTCGCTGCTGACCGGCTGGCTCGGGGACCGCTGGAGCCGCCGCCACATGATGCTGATCTTCTTCCTCGGCATCGGTGCCTCCATGATCGCGGTAGGCTTCGTGCAGACGCAGGCGCAGCTCGGCGCTGCGCTGCTGGCGATCGGAATCTTCGCCTCGATCTACCATCCCGTCGGCACCGCGATGATCGTGTCCTATGCCGACAGGCTCGGCCGCGAGATGGGGCTCAACGGCGTCTGGGGTAATCTCGGCGTCGCCTCCTCCGCGCTGGTCACCGGCGTGATCRGCCAGTATCTCGGCTGGCGCTTTGCCTTCATCGTTCCCGGCGTCGTCACCATCCTGATCGGCATCGCGTTTGCGATGATGGTCGTGCACGAGGACCGCAAGGGCTCGAAGCAGGCGGCGGCGCAGGCGCGCGTCGCCAAGCAGGACATGTGGCGCGTGATCCTGGCGCTGCTGATCGTCGTGATCGCGATCTCTACCACGTTCAATGCCGTCACCGTCGCGCTGCCAAAGCTGTTCGCGGAACGGCTTGCCGATCTCACCAGGAGCCCGGCGCTGCTCGGCGTGATCGCGGCCTGCGTCTACGTGTTCGGCGCGATGACGCAGTACACGATCGGCCGGCTGCTCGACCGCTATTCGCTGAAGACGGTGGCGCTGCCGCTGTCCTTCATGCTGGCGCCGTTCCTGTATCTTGCCGCGAGCCTGTCCAATCTGCCGCTGATCCTGGTCTCGATCGGCATCGTCATGGGCGCGTTCGGGCAGGTCACGGTCAACGACGCCATGGTCGGCAAGTACACCACGGAGGAGTGGCGCTCGCGTGCCTATGCCGTGCGCTATTTCGTCGGCTTCACCGCGGCGGGCGCCTCCGTCGGCCTGGTCGCCTGGCTCTACGAGCAGGGCGGCTTCGTCACCATGCTGCACGCCTTCGCCGCGCTCTGCCTGCTCGCGATCGCCGCCGCGCTGATCCTGCCGCGCGAGATCCGGACGCCGCAGGCGGCGTGAGGCCGGGGCTCTCTCCACTCGTCATTGCGAGCGCAGCGAAGCAATCCAGAATCTTTCCGCGGCGGGACTCTGGATTGCTTCGCTGCGCTCGCAATGACGGGGGATGAGGAGGCAGCCTGCGCATGCCGTCCGTGATGCCATTATGCCGGTGTTTTGCCCGACGGAGCAAGTCATTTCGGCAAGACCGAATTTATGAAATCTTTTCAACCCCATCCCTACTGTGCATGGGGTTGTTTTCGCAATTTTGTTGTCGGCCCCTTCCGGGAGAAGCCTACGGCTTCACCTCGGCCACCGGCTGCGCTTTCGGCGCCTTCTTCGACGCCCGCCAGTTCTCGAACCGCTGCACCACCACGAAGAAGGCGGGCACGAACAGCACCGCGAGGCAGGTCGAGGCCAGCATGCCCRAGAACACGGTGATGCCGATCGACTTGCGGGCGCTGGCGCCGGCGCCGGTGGCGATCACCAGCGGCACCACGCCGAGAATGAAGGCGAACGAGGTCATCAGGATCGGGCGGAAGCGGGCGCGGGCCGCTTCGATCGCCGACTCCAGGATCGGCTTGCCGTCGCGGCCGTGCAGCTCGAGCCCGACCTCGACGATCAGGATGGCGTTCTTGGCCGACAGCGCGATCAGGAGGATCAGGCCGATCTGGCAGTAGAGGTTGTTGTCGATCTTCAGGCCGTTGAGGATCAGCATCGGCCCGATCAGCGATAGCGGCACGGCGAGGATCACCGAGATCGGCGCGTACCAGCTCTCGTACTGGCCGGCGAGCACGAGATAGACCAGCAGCATGGCGAGGCCGAACACCCAGTAGATCTGGTTCGAGACCGCCTTCTCCTGGTACGACATCGCGGTCCATTCATAACCCGTGCCCTGCGGCAGGGTCTTGTCCGCGATCTCTTCCATCAGCTTCAGCGACTGGCCGGACGAGTAGCCCTGCGCCGGCAGGCCGATGATGGTCGAGGACGGATAGAGGTTGTAGAGGCTGATCAGCGACGGGCCGGTGGCCGGCGTGATCGTGGCGACCGTGCCGATCGGGATCATGTCGCCGTTCGAGTTGCGCACCATCATGTTGGCGATGTCGCGCTCGGTGACGCGGAACGCCGGATCGGCTTGCGTATAGACCTGGAAGACGCGGCCGAACTTGTTGAACTGGTTGACGTAGGACGAGCCGAGATAGGTCGACAGCGCCGAGAACACCTGATCGGTGGTGACGTGCAAGGTCTGGGTCTTGACGCGGTCGATCTCGACGTTGAATTGCGGCACCGACGAGCGGAACGAGGACTGGACGCGCTGGAGCGCGCTCTGGCTCTGGCCATTGGAGACCATCGCACCGGTGATGGCCTGCAGCTTGGCGAAATCGCTGTTGCCGTCGCGCAGCTCGACCTGCATCGAGAAGCCGGCGGCGTTGCCGATGCCCTGGATCGGCGGCGGCGGCAGCACGATGGTGCGGGCTTCCATGATGGTCGCGAGCTTGTCGTTCAGTCCAAAGACCAACGAGCGCAGATCCTCGCCGGGCCCTTTACGGGCCTCCCAGTCCTTCAGGATGATGTAGGCGACACCGGCATTGGCGAGGCTCGCGCTGTTGTCGAGCGCGGAGATGCCGGCGATGGTGATGACCTGCTGGACTCCAGGGGTGTCCTTGATGAGCCCGCTCGCTCTGTCGAGCACCGTCTGGGTCCGCTCCAGCGCGGCGCCGTCGGGCAGCTGGATGGCGGCGATCAGATAGCCCTGGTCCTCGATCGGCAGGAAGCCGGTCGGCACCYGCGACAGGCCGTAGCCGCCGATTCCGATCAGCACCAGTGCGACCGCGACCGACACGGTTGCGTGCCTGACCAGGAAGGTGATCAGCCGTGTGTAGCCGCGCTCGACCCGGTCATAGACGTTGTTGAAGCCGCGATAGAAGAAGTTGCGCTGTTCCGGCGGCACCGCCGGCCGCAGCCACAGCGCGCATTGCGTCGGCTTCAGGGTCGCCGCGTTGATGGCGGAGAGCAGCGCGGTCGCCGCGATCACCAGCGCGAATTGCGAGTAGATGCGGCCCGTGAGGCCCGCGAGGAACGAGGCCGGCAGGAACACCGAGATCAGCACCAGCGTGATGCCGACGATCGGCGCGAACAGCTGGTCCATCGCCTTGATCGCGGCGTCGTGGCCGTTCATGCCCTGTTCGATATTGTGCGCGGCGCCCTCGACCACGACGATGGCGTCGTCGACGACGATGCCGATCGCGAKCACGATCGCGAACAGCGTGGACATGTTGATGGTGAAGCCGAGCGCCGCCATCGCGGCGAAGGCGCCGATGATGGTCACAGGCACGGTCGTCGCCGGCACCAGCATGGCGCGCCAGTCCTGGAGGAACACAAGGATCACGACCAGCACCAGCAGGCCGGCCTCGATCAGCGTCATATAGACCTCGTGCACCGAGGCCTCGACGAATTTGGTGGTGTCGAACGGCGTGTCGTATTTGATGCCTTCCGGAAAGCGCTTGGCGAGCTCGGCCATCTTCTTCTCGACCGCCTGCTCGACCTGGAGCGCGTTGGCGCCGGGCGACTGGAACACGCCGATGCCGGTGGCGGGCTGCTTGTTGAGCGAGAAGATCTGGCTGTAGGTCTGTGCGCCCAGTTCGACCCAGCCGACGTCGCGCACCCGCGTGACGTCGCCGCTGGTGCCTGACTTGATGATGATGTTCTCGAACTGGCTGGTATCGTCGAGCCGTCCGTTGACGTTGAGCGTGTACTGGAACGCCTGGCCCGGCGGCGTCGGCGGCGCGCCGACCTGGCCGGCCGAGACCTGCTGGCTCTGCTGCTGGATTGCGTTGATGACGTCCTGCGGCACGAGGTCACGGACTTGCAGCTTGTTGGGATCGAGCCAGACCCGCATCGAATACTGGCCGGCGCCGAACACCGTGACGTTGCCGACGCCGGGCAGACGCGAGAGCTCGTCGCGGATGTTGATGGTGGCGTAGTTGCTCAGATACAGGCTGTCATATCTGGAATCCGGCGAGGTCAGCGTCACGAAAAGCAGGATCGAGGTCGAACGCTTCTGCACGGTGACGCCCTGGTTCTGCACCGACTGCGGCAATTGCGACAGCGCGCTGGAGACGCGGTTCTGCACCAGCACCTGCGCGAAGTTGAGGTCGGTGCCGATCTTGAAGGTCACGGTCAGCGTATAGGTGCCGTCGGAGCCGCTGTAGGACTGCATGTAGAGCATGTCCTCGACGCCGTTGACCTGTTGCTCGATCGGCAGCGCCACGGTGTCGATCACCGTCTTGGCGCTGGCGCCGGGATAGCGCGTGGTGACCTGCACGGTCGGCGGCACCACGTCGGGATATTGCGCGATCGCGAGGTTGAACAGCGCGACGCCGCCGATCAGGATCATCAGCAGTGCGATGACGTTCGAGAGGACCGGCCGCTCGATGAAGAACTTTGAGATCATGGCCGGCGCTCCTTACTTGGCAGACGCCTGCGGCTGTCCGATCTTCGTCACCTGCGGGTCGATCTTCTGGCCCGGGATCACCCGGAGCAGGCCTGCGATCACGAAGCGGTCGTCAGGCTTCAACCCGCCCTCGATCACGCGCAGGCCGTTGTCGACGGGGCCGATCYGCACCTTGCGCTGCTCGACGACGTTGTCGCCGTTGACCACCAGCAGATAGCGGCCGCCCTGGTCGCTGCCGAGCGCGGTGTCGGGAACGAGGAGCGCGGCCTTCTCCTGGTCGAAAGGCACGCGGACGCGGACGAAATAGCCGGGCAGCAGCACCCGCTTGTCGTTGGGGACGACGCCGCGCACCGCCAGCGTGCCCGTCGATTGGTTGAGGGTCGGCGAGACGTAGTCGAGCTTACCTTCGTGCGGATATCCGGTTTCGGTCTGGAGGCCAACCTGGATCGGCAACTGTTTGAGGTCGTTGACGGTCAGCCCGCGGCGGGCCGCTTCGGCGCGGATGCGAAGGACGTCCTGCTCGTTGACCGTGAAGTTCACCCAGATCGGGTCCATCGCGACGATGGTCGCGAGCTGGGTGGGGGAGGAGACGCCGACCAGCTCGCCGACCGAGACCATATGCGCGCTGACCACGCCGTCGAACGGCGCGGTCACATTGGTGTAGCCGTAATTGACCTCGGCCAGCCTCGTATTGACCTGGGCCTGCTGGAGACTGGCCTGGGCGTTGTCGCGGGTCGATGTCGAGGTGTCGAGGGTGGACTGCGAGACCGCCTGGCGCTGCACGAGCTCGGCCTGCCGCTTGAAATCGGCTTCGGCCTGCTTGACCGTGGCTTGCGCGCCGACCTCCGCGGCCTTCGCCTGCTCGACCTTGAGCTTGTAGGTCTCCGGCTCGATCGTGAAGAGCTGGGTGCCCTGCTTGACGAAGGTGCCGTCCTGGTAGTCGATCGATTGCAGAAAACCCTGCACGCGCGCAACGAGGTCGACACTCTTGATCGGGGCGGTGTTGCCGGTGGCTTCGACATAGCGCGTCACCGGGCGCTGTACCGGTGTTGCGACGTCCACCTTGGGGGGCGGCGGTGCCACGTAGGCGTTCTTGTCCTCGCAGCCGGCGAGCGCGATCACGGCGCCCACGGCGGCCAGCGCCCGTCCGACATGTCTCCACGCTTCGTTGCGATGGGCAAGAGATGCGGGATTCGCGCAGGTCATTCGGTGGCCCCCGATTGCTGTCTGTCGGTGCGGCAGGCTACCAACAAATGCCCGGCCGTGGAACACCATAGCCATGGCAGTCACCGGCCTTGCGCTGCAAACGGCGGTGTGGCCTTTTACAGGTTTGTCATGACAGACCGCTTTTCACCGCGCGCACGATCGACCAGAATTGTGTCAATGGCCGTGTCACGAAAGCGAAGCGGCCGGGACGAAGAGAAGAAGCCAAGAAGAAAAAAGGTGAGGAGAGCATGACATGCCCAGTTCGCTTCGATCGGCCCTTGCCGGCCTCCTCCTTGCAGCGGCGGTTGCCATGCCCGCGCTAGCCGATGGCCTGAAGGACGAGATCGCGCCGACCGGCAAGCTGCGGGTCGCGATCGCAATCAGCCCTGCGGGCGGCGCGTTCTGGTCGACCAAGACGGAAGCCGGCTATGCCGGCGTGCCGGTGGACCTCGGCAAGGAGATGGCGGCCCGGCTCGGCGTTGGCGTCGAATATATCGTGCACCAGAATTCCGGGCAGATCACCGACGCGGCTGGCAAAGGCACTCTTGAAAAAGGTGCTTGGGACGTCACCTGGCTGCCCAAGGATCCGGAGCGCGAGACCAGGATGATGTTCGGCCCGATCTACGAGGTCGCGGACGCCACCTACATCGTCAAGCCCGGTTCGAGCGTGACCAATTTCGCCGCGCTCGACCGGCCCGGTATTAAGGTCGCGGCCGTCAACGCCACCACCACCATGCGTGGCGCGGTCGCGCATCTGAAGAACGCTGAGGTCACGGGCTATCAGACCTATGACGAGATCTTCGGCCTCCTGAAGAGCGGCGAGATCGACGCCTTCGCGCTGTCGCGGGACCAGCTCAACAAGATGGCGCAGAAGATTCCCGGTACAAAGGTGCTGGACGAGACCTTCAAGAAGACCGTGACGGCCGTCGCCGTGCCGCTCGGCCACAGCCAGGCATTGGCGTTCGTGACGAAGTTCATGACGGACGCCACGACGAACGGCACCTTGCGCAAGGCCTATGACAACAATGGCCTGAAGGACTCGCCGATCCGCACCGAATAGGGCAGGCGGCGCAGGGCAGGTTGCAACCGGTCGCTCAGTGCGCCCTGATCTCCGCGTATTTCGCCATCGCGCGCTCGAATTTGCGGTTGAAGAGCCACATCGCAGCGAGGATCTCGCGGAAGCTTGCCGAGCTGCGCGACCTGTCGGCCTGTCCAAAGGCGAAGATGCTGTTGTTGCGCAGGTGCCTCATGATCGTCGGGCTGGACACCCGGTAGTTCAGGAGATCGCTTGATTTGAGCGCGGACCGCGTCGGAGTGGGAACGATCTGGATCAGCTCGAACAGCTTCATCTGGTCGATCGGGTCGGGCAGCGTCTTCACGATCGCGGGGATTTCCCGGAAGACATCGGCATGCGCGTTCATCAGGCCGTCGCGCACGTTGGTCCAGTGGTTGAAGCGGTGATCGGTGCCGCGGGCGCGCGCCTCTTCCTTGTCGTCGCGCGCGCTCAATTCGGGATCGGCCGCCGCGATCTCTCCCTTGATGGCCTCCCATTTCCTGCGGCCGTTGCGGTCCTCGGAGGGGCCGGTCTGGAAGCTGCCCATATAGGTGTTCGAGCGCCCGTTGCGGACATTCTGCTTGCCGTTCGTCTCCGCAAAGAACAGCCCGAGGCTGATGCGGCCGGCAGCCTCGGCGTGTTCAGGTGCAAGCCCCTTCGCGCGTGCAATCGCAACGGCGAGATCGACGACGTCCTTGAACGGCGTCGGCGAGTTCTGCGCGCCGGCGGGCGGCGCCTCCATGATGTCGAACAGCCCCGCGTATTCGTCGACCAGCGGCTCGATCGCGGCATCGAAATAGGCCGGCGGAATCTCGAACTTGTTGGGCTTGCCGATCCGCGACGGCATGGCGTCGGTGAGATCCTTGTAAGCACTGATGACGGCGACGCGTGCGAGATAGAGCGCCTGTCCCGGCAGATTCGGCAGCGGTTCCTTCGCCTCGATCTGTCGGCGCCGCTCGGCGAGGATGGATTTGAAATCGCCGAGCGCGCGATCGTAGGCTGCAAG
>NZ_JBFUES010000227.1:0-8736 GCF_056403875.1 Bradyrhizobium sp. P2_E8 | reverse complement strand
GACCGCTGATGACACCGAGGCCCTGCTCGGGCGCCTCCTGGCGGACGACATCCTGCCCGATGAAATCGCCCGTCCCAAGCGACTGATGGACGCAATGCGCTATTCGAGCCTGAACGGCGGCAAGCGCCTGCGGCCGTTCCTGGTGGTCGAAAGCGCGGCCGTGTTCGGCGTGCCGCGCGAGGCGGCCCTGCTCGCCGGTGCGGCGCTCGAATGCATCCACTGCTACTCGCTGATTCACGACGACCTGCCCGCGATGGACAATTCGGACCTGCGCCGGGGCCGTCCCACCCTGCACAAGAAGACCGACGACGCGACCGCGATCCTCGCCGGCGACGGCCTGCTCACGCTCGCTTTCGACATCATCACCCGCGACGAAATCCATCGTGACGCCAATGTGCGGCTGCTCTTGACGCGCGCGCTGGCGCGCTGCGCCGGCATCGGCGGCATGGTCGGCGGCCAGATCCTCGACCTCGCCGGCGAAGGCCGCTTTGGCGGCAACGAGCCGATCGATGTCGCGCGCATCCAGCAGATGAAGACCGGCGCGCTGCTGCGCTACGGCTGCATCGCCGGCGCGCTCCTCGGCCAGGCCACGCAGAAGGAATATCAGGCGCTCGACGACTACGGCCGCGCGCTCGGCGAGGCCTTCCAGATCGCCGACGATCTGCTCGACGTCGAAGGCGATGCGACCGCGCTCGGCAAGCCCTCGGGCCAGGACGCAGCGATGGGCAAGACCACCTTCGTCACCCAGCTCGGCATCGAAGGCGCCAAGCAGCGCGTGCGCGACCTGCTCGCGCGGGCCGACAGCGCAGTCTCGATCTTCGGCGATCGCRCCGCCGTGCTGCAAGCCGCCGCGCGGTTTGTCGCCGAGCGCAAGAACTGACCGTGCGATGACGGGCATCGACAAAGACGATCCCGTCCTCGCGCGCTTCCAAAAAATGTCGCGGCCGATGCGCGTGATTTACGCGCGGCCGCGAACATTCATTTCACTCGGCTTCGGCATCCTGGTGTTTCTGTTGCTGCCCGGCACCCTGCGGCTGGCGACGCGGCTCGTGCTCGGCTGGGATGCGCTGATCGCGGTCTATCTGGTGCTGGTCTACGTGATGATGCTGAACAACGACCACCAGCACATCCGCCGCAACGCAGCGATGCAGGACGACGGCCGCTTCGTGATCCTGCTGGTGACGGCGATCGGCGCGTTCGCGAGCATCGCGGCGATCGTCGCCGAGCTCGGCGCCCATCGCGGCGCCGCGGAGCTGACGATCGCGATCACCACCATCGCGCTGTCATGGGCCGCCGTGCACACCACCTTCGCGCTGCATTACGCCCACGACTATTACCGGCACCCGCCGGGCGGGTTGCAGTTCCCCAGCGGCGACAAGGAGGACCACGCCGACTATTGGGACTTCGTCTATTTCTCCTTCGTGATCGGCATGACCGCGCAGGTCTCCGATGTCGGCATCACCGACAGGACCATCCGCCGCACGGCGACGGCGCACGGCATCGTGTCCTTCATCTACAACACGGCACTGCTGGCGCTGACGGTCAACATCGCGGCAAGCGCGATTGCGACGTGATCCCCCGACATTGTCCCGGCTCCGCCAGGACGATGTCGGGAAGCAGTAGCCTTCTCAGTTGCAGACCTCGGCATTGGCATCGACGTGGGGGCCGCCGCCACCGCGATATACGAGGCGGCAGCCGGGCCTGACCGGTCGGCAGAGGAGATCGTTGCAAAAAATCCGACCGCCGCCGCCCGAGGCGCGACCCGCGCCGGCCGCCGCAGCGGCACCATAGCCGCCCGCCGCACCAGCAGCCGCGCCGCCGGACTGACGACCCTGCCGTGCGGGACGCTCATCGCCGTCGTCGCGCTTGGCCGTCGCCGGCTTGGCCGTTGCGGGCTTGGCGGCACGCTGCTTCTCGCACTCATTGTCGTCGTTGACCGCATAGCCGTCACGACAGACGATCTTGCTGCATTTGTCGCCGTCGACCTTGAAGCCGTGCTCGCAGACCAGCGGGCAGACGCGCGACGGTTTTGACTTGACCGCATCGAGCGCATCGGTGCTCGCCACCTTCACGTCGAGCTTGGTGCCGGCATAGCGGTTGAACTGCGACAGCGACCGCTGCGAGGAGTTATTCCAATTGCCGTCGGCCTGCCCCGAGAAGCAGCCGACGCGGCCGAGCTCGGTCTGCACCGAGCGGCTGAGATCGGCCGGCGCAGTCGCGGGCGTCAGTGACGCGACGTTGGTGCCGGCCGGGCTCGCCGTGCTGGCCGGCGCAGCGCCCGGGGCCGTGGCGGCAAGGTTGACGCGCTGCTGCTCGGCAGCGGCCGCCTGCTGCTGCGCCTGCTCCTTCGCCTTCTGGGCGGCAAGCTGCGCCTGCTCGGCGGCCTTCGCGTCGGCCGCAGCCTTGGCCTGCGCATCCTTCTGCGCACCGAGGGCGGCAAGACGGTCGCGCTCGGCCTCGGCCTGCTTGGCCTTCTCGATCGCCGCCGCATGAGCCTGCTCGGCGCCGATCTTCTCGAGCTGGAGCTTGGCGAGGCTGGAATAGAAGCCGTCGGGATGCTGGGCGAGGAAGGCGTCCCATGCCGCCCTGTTGCCGACCTGGAGCGCGAGCTCGTAGTCGCGGCGGATGTCGGCCTGCGGGTTCGGCACGGGCGCCGCTGCAGCCACCACCTTGACCGGCACCAGCGGGACATCGTCGCCGCCGAGCGAGCCATAGACGAACGGCTCCTGCTTGTTGCCGGTCGACTTGAGCACGTCGTCGCGCACGAAGCCGAAGGCACGGCGGACATCGAGGCCCGGCGTCGTCAGGTGCTTCGACAGCGCAACCGTAAACGGGCTGTTGGCGCCGTCGCCGTCCTGCGCCGTGAAGCCGGCCTTGGCCGAATAGGCAATCAGCGTGTTGGGACTGGTCGGCTCGACCTGGGCGAGGCCCCGGCCGATGCCGCGCGAGGCCACCGTGCGCTTCATGGTCTTGCCGAACGGGTTGTCGCGGCAGGCATCCAGGATCACCAGGCGGAGCAGCTTGGCGGGTTCGACGGCGACCAGGACGCGGTCGAGCGAGAGTGCTTCGTCATAGACGTCGGTATCGCGCTCGAGCTTGGCGTCAACGGGGATCAGATAGTTGGAGCCTTCGACCTCGATGCCGTGACCGGCGTAGTAGACCACGGCGATGTCGGCATCGCGGGTCGCGTCCGCGAAGTCGCGCAGCACGCGCCGCGTATCCAGGGCCGACAAATCGTGCCGGTAATCGACGGTGTCGAAACCGGCATCCTTCAGTGTCTTCGCCATCACCGAACCGTCATTAACAGGGTTGGTGAGCGACGGCGCATGCTGATAGGCCGAATTGGCCAGCACCAGCGCCACGCGCTTTCCGGCGAAAGCAGGTTCGGCGCCGAACAGCAGCGCGAGGGCGAGGAGAAGCGGGCAAAGTCTGAGCAAATTGCGCATGACACGACTTCCGAAAGTTCAGGACCATTCGAGCCCTTTGGGATCGTTCTAGTAGGCTGTGCTTGTGATGGAGGTCACGAAGGCGGCGCTGACGACAGACGGGATGCCCCCTCGGGTTTGTCGCGCCAGCGCCGTCGCGGTTCGCTGAGGCGTGGGCTGRTTCCCTCATCCATCCCCGATGTGCCCCCGGTATTGCGGCAGATTGTCCGTAATCTCATGCCAGGGCGCCTTCGAGCCGACGAAAATATGGGCGCTGGGCCGGATCGAGGGGGCATCGACCAGGGTTCCCATGGCGACATGGACCCATTTTCCGTCGCGCACCCGGGAATAAAGCAGCGAGCCGCAACGGGCGCAGTGGGCGTCATGGGTGGTGTCGTCCCCGAAAATGATCCGCTGGTCGTCACCCCGGACGATGCGGAGCTTCTCTTGCGGAATGCCGGCGAACGGCTTGAAAGCGGAGCCGGTGGTGCGACGGCAGTTCGAACAGTGGCAGTTCATTGCGTAAGAGAATTGGTCCGCTACCTCGTAGCGCACGGCGCGGCAGTAGCATTCGCCGGTGAGAATACGAGCGTTCGAGATTTCTGATCCGGTCATGGCAACGCCTGCGCGCAAATGGCTGACACACCCATAGCGCATTTTGATGCGTACGACTAAATTCCCCCAAGCCATCATTCAAAGGAACGACCCATGAGCCAGAATCGTTCGAGCGTCGAAGCCGTCGTGCAAAGCTATTTTGACGGACTCTACGAGGGCGACGCCGACAAACTCGGCGCCATCTTCCATCCCTCCGCCGATCTGCGCTGGGTCGAGAAGGGTGAATTACAGGTACTGACCGTACCGGATTGGCTCGACCGCGTGCGCAAGCGTCCCTCCGGCAAGGCCGAAGRCAAGCCGCGCGAGGATTTCATCGTCACCATCGACCGTTCGGACGACAAGACCGCCTTCATCAAGGTCCGGTGCCAGCTGCCGCCACGGTTCTTCACCGACTACCTGGTGGCGATGAAGCTCGCCGACGGCTGGCAGATCGTATCGAAATCGTACCGGTATGACCTGAGGGAGTGAGATCTCGACCTTCCGCTGCCCGAAATCGGGCGCACTCGCTTCCCATCCTCCGTCATTGCGAGCGCAGCGAAGCAATCCAGAATCTCTCCGCAGAGACAGGCTGGATTGCTTCGCTACGCTCGCGATGACGACGTGGGAACATCCTGCGCGACATTCCCTTCCCCCTTATTCCATCTCGTCCATAGGTCCCCCATGCATCTCGACCGCCGCTCCCTGCTCGCCTCGCTGTGCTGGATGGCCGCTTCTCCCGCGCTTGCCGCCGGCGCGCCGCCTGAGCTCGAGGCCTATGAGCGCGAAAGCGGCGGACGGATCGGACTCTACGCGGAGAACCTTGCGACCGGCACGAAGATCGCCTGGCGCGCCGACGAGCGGTTCGTCATGTGCTCGACGTTCAAGGCCTCACTTGCGGCCTGCGTGCTGGCGCGGGTCGATCGCGGCCAGGAGCAGCTCGCGGCCATGATCCCTTACGGCCAGGCCGACCTGCTGAGCTATGCGCCGGTTGCCAAGCAAAATCTCGCGGCCGGCAAGATGTCGGTCGCCGAGATGTGCAAGGCGATCGTCGAGCTCAGCGACAACACCTGCGCCAATCTGCTGCTGGCGCGGATCGGCGGGCCGGCCGCCCTCACCGCGTTCTGGCGATCGCTTGGTGACACCACCTCACGGATCGACCACAACGAGCCTGAGGTCAATCGCTCCGCGCCCGGCGATCCCCACGACACCACGACGCCGGCAGCGATGGCCGGCAATCTGGGGCGGCTGGTGACGGGCGAAGCGCTGTCGCCGGCATCGCGTGCCCAGCTCACCGAATGGATGGTGGGCTGCAAGACCGGTGCGAACCGGCTGCGCGGTGGCCTGCCCGCAAGCTGGACCATCGGCGACAAGACCGGCAACAACGGCGAGGACGCATCGGGCGATATCGCGGTCGCCTGGACCAAGCCGGACACACCGATCCTGATCGCGGCCTACACCCAGGGCGGCTCGCCGACTGCCCCGCAGATCGAGGCCGCGTTCGCGCGCATCGGGCGCATGGTGGCGGGGCGCCTGGCGTAAGGCCGCCGCATTGACCTCTTGGCCGCTTCCGGGCGAAGACAGGCCATGATCGCAGCGAAATTCCAGACCTTCCTCATCCTGCTCGCCGTGCTGGCGGGCACCGCGCTCGTCGCCCGCCGTTTCAACATCGCGCCTGCGATCTTGCTGATGCTGTCCGGCGTCGGCMTTGCCTTCGTGCCGGGCATGCCGCCGGTGGAACTGCCGCCGGAGCTGGTGCTGCTGATGGTGCTGCCGCCGCTGATCTACTCGGCCAGCGTCGCCATGAGCTGGCGCGAGTTCCGGAACAATCTGCGCCCAATTGTGCTGCTCGCGGTCGGCGCGGTGATGTTCACCGCGGCGATGGTGGCGGCCGCCACGCATTATTTGATCGGCCTGCCATGGACCATCGGCTTCCTGCTCGGGGCCATCGTCGCGCCGCCCGACGTGGTGGCACCGCTCGCGATCGCGCGACGGCTCAACATACCGCGCCGCCTCCTGGTCATACTGGAAGGCGAAGGGCTCGCGAATGACGCCACCGCACTGATCCTCTACCGCTTTGCGCTCGCCGCCATTATGGTCGGCCATTTATCGCTGCCGCTGGCGGCCGGCGAGTTTGCCCTCATCGTCGCCGGCGAGATCGCCTTCGGCATCGGCGTCGGCTGGCTCTCGCTGCGCTTCCGCAAATGGGCGAAGGATCAGCAGGTCGAGCTCACGCTGTCGCTGATCACACCTTACGTCTCCTACTGGCTGCCCGAGCATGTCGGCGGCTCCGGCGTGATCGCCACCGTCGCCTGCGGGCTCTATGTGAGCTGGAACGGCCCGCTCCTGATCTCCTCGGCGACGCGCCTGCAAGGCATCTTCTTCTGGGACCTCATCATCTATCTGATCGAGGGCTTGCTGTTCCTGCTCACCGGCTTCCAGATGCGCGCGCTCTACGAGAAATCGAAGGCGTTCCCGCTCGACGACATCCTCATCGCGACCGCCGTCGTGCTGACGATCATTGTGACCGCGCGCTTCGCCTGGCTCTATCCCGCGACCTATCTGCCGCGGATCTTCTCCAAATCATTGCGCAAGCGCGATCCGTCGCCGCCATGGCAATGGCCGTTCGTGCTCGCCTTCACCGGCGTGCGCGGCGCGGTGTCGCTGGCGGCGGCGCTGGCGCTGCCGTTCACGCTGCCGGGCGGCGAAGCCTTTCCGTATCGCGACCTGATCCTGTTCGTCGCCTTCGGCGTCATCTTCGTCACGCTGATCGGCGTCGGACTGACGCTGCCGCCGGTGGTGCGCTGGCTCGGCGTCGCTGAAGCCGGCCGCAACGAGCATGTCGCCGAGCATGAGGCCGAGATCACGGCGCGGCGCCAGGCGCTCGACGCCGCGCTGAAGTCGCTCGACGCTCTGGCCGAGGGAAAGGAGGTCTCGGATGAAGTGATGAGGCTTCTGCGCGCCCGCCACGAGATCCGCGCCAACCAGCTTCCCGATTCCCTCGATCCCGCGCATCACGACGTCTCCGCCGCCGGCACCGCGCTGACCCGCGAGCTGATCGTCGCCGAGCGCAAGTTCATCCACGACCTCCTGCGCGACGGCCAGATCACCGACGAGACGCGGCGCCGGATCGAGCGCGATCTGGATCTGGAGGAGGCGAGTTTGGCGAACCGGGAGTATCGGGGCGTGCCGCTGTAGCTTCTCGTCAAGCTACCGCCTCGGGCAAAACTCCCCCATCGCGGCCGCGACGGCTCCCGCGATCATCTCCTGCCGCTCCAGGGAGTTCATCGCCATTTCCTCGTCGCGGTTGATGATCGAGCCGGCTTCGAGCAGCACCGCGGCACTTCTCGTTCGCGACAGCACGACGAGCCCGTCATAGCGGTAGACACCGAGATCCTTGTCGAGCAATTGGCGCCGGTAGCGGCCCATCACCGGCAATGTGTATTGGCTGGCATAGTGCAGGCCCTGCTCTTTCAACTGCCGGCCGATCATCCGGGCCAGCAACAGGCTGGTGGCAAAGTGCGAATTGCGCTCGGATACGAACAGCGAATGGCCTGAAAACCGATCGCTGAAATAGCTCATCGCGCCGTCGAATTCCCAGGTCTCGAGCAGCTTGTCCGGCACCGAGTCGTGATGGATCGACAGCAGGAGATCGGCCCGGCCGTCATTCGCGGCACTGACGCGCTTGAACAGGCTCGGCCGCGCCTTGCCGTCCGTAACGAGCAGGCGGGTTGCGGCAAAGCCCTGGTCCCTGAGTTTCGCCGTGATCAGCGTTCCGAGCCGGAAGTTGAAGCCGAACTCCGGATCATTGCGCGCGCTCAGCGCGCCGTAGGAGTCCGGGGTGTGCCCGACATCCACGACGATCCGGAATTTCGGCATCTCACATCTGGCCGATGGCGCCGGCGGCTTCGGCTTGGACTTGGGCCCGGGCTTCGCCATCGTTCGCGCGGCAGCGGCATGTCCGCGCTCAACGGGGGCCAGCGACGACAGCAGGGTCGACGCGACCAATCCGGCGATGATGCTGCGCAACTGCCCCAAGCGCTACTCCGCTGCTGCGACCTTGGGACGGCCGACGAAGCCTGCGACATCGCCAAAACGTTCCAGCATCACCGCCGGCAGGTCCTTGGCCCTGCTGGTGACGCAGGCGCCGGAGCGCACCGCGTAGCGATCCTGGTGTGCGGCCTGCGGCGGCGGCTCGCCCTGCTGAAGCGCGCGCGCCAGCTCCATCACGACTTTCCGGAAATGCATGATGCCGAGATCGGTCGGGCCGAGATGCTCCCGGGTACGGTCGGCGATCGGGCCCTGGCTGTCCTGCACGGCGGCGTCCTGCTCGGAGACGCCCTTGATGCCGGTGTAGCTCCTGGTCTTCTGGAGCTTGCGGTCGATCAGATAATCGTTCCCCTTGTGGCGCAGTGGCACGTAATTGTCGTCGACCTCCGCGATCACGCCGTTGCCGCGATCGAACGCGTCGCGTTCGGCTTGCGTCAGCGGCCGCACGGGATTCCAGGCATAGGTGTAGATCCAGCAATTGGTGTCGGTGACGGGCACGAAGGTCTGGCCGAAGATGTTCTCACCCGGCATCGCGCTCGGCGCGTAGGCATGGAACGGCATCAGGAACTGCGCGATCCGCCAATAGATGGTGTCGCTGCCGGTGAGCCGGCCACCGGCGATCGTCAGTCCCGCTTCATGCGGACTGACCTTGATCACGGGTCGCGGGTCC
>NZ_JBFUES010000226.1:0-8759 GCF_056403875.1 Bradyrhizobium sp. P2_E8 | reverse complement strand
CGCCACCTCCGCAACCGTCCATATTGGCGCGCTCATGCAACCCTCGACGCTAGTGCGGCGGCAACCGCCTCGTGATCACTGAAGGGCAGCACCTCGCCGCCGACGATCTGCCCGGTCTCGTGACCCTTGCCGGCGATGAGCAGCGCATCGCCCTCTTCCAGTTCCTCGATCGCGGCGCGGATCGCGGCAGCACGGTCGCCGATCTCGCGGGCGCCCTTCGCAGTGGCGAGGATCGCGGCGCGRATCGCTTCCGGCTGCTCGCTGCGCGGATTGTCGTCGGTGATGATGACGCCGTCGGCATTGTCGGCGGCGATCTCACCCATGATCGGACGCTTGCCGGCATCGCGGTCGCCGCCGGCGCCGAACACGACGACCAGCCTGCGCTTCGCATAAGGCCGCAGCGCCTGCAACGCCTTCGCCAGCGCGTCCGGCTTGTGCGCATAGTCGACGAATATCGGCGCGCCGTTGCGCTCACCGACGCGCTCGAGCCGGCCCTTGGCGCCTTCGAGATGTTCAAGGCTCGCGAACACGTTTGCCGGATCGCTGCCGGTGCCGATGGCGAGGCCGGCCGACACCAGCGCATTCTCGATCTGGAATTCACCGACCAGCGGCAACCGGATCGCGTATCGCTTGCCGCGATGCTCAACCGTGAGCTTCTGCGAAAAGCCCTCGACCTCCGCCTCGGTGAGGCGAATGCCCTYGCCCGCCCCGTCGCCGTGACGGCCGACCGCCATCACGCGCAGGCCGCGCGCCTTCGCCGCATCGATTGCTTCGGCCGAGCAATCATGATCGGCCGAAATCACGGCCGCGCCGCCAGGCGGGACCAGTTCGCGGAACAGCCGGAGCTTCGCCGCAAGATAATGCGCGACGGTCGGGTGGTAATCCATGTGATCGCGCGAGAGATTGGTGAAGCCGCCGGCGGAGACGCGCACGCCGTCGAGGCGATATTGATCGAGCCCGTGCGACGACGCTTCAAAGGCAAGATGCGTCACGCCCTCGCTCGCGATCTCGTCCAATTGCCGGTGCAGCGCGATCGGATCCGGCGTGGTCAGCGAGCCGTAAACGGTGCGCTTCGGCGACACGAGACCGATGGTGCCGATGCTGGCGGAGGCATGGCCCAGCCGCTCCCAGATCTGGCGCGTGAACGCCGCGACCGAGGTCTTGCCGCTGGTGCCGGTCACCGCGGCGATGGTCGCGGGCTGCGACGGGAAGAATCTTGCCGCGGCCTGCGCCAGCGCGCGGCGCGGATTGGCCACCGTGACGAACGGCACGTTGCAAGCGGCCGGCGCATGATCGCCGACGATCGCCACTGCACCTTTGGCGACCGCCGCGTCGATGAAGCGTGCGCCGTCGGTCTTGCTGCCTGCGAGCGCGAAGAAGAGATCACCTGGCCTGACCACGCGGCTGTCGAGCGCAAGCCCCGTCACTTCGAGCGCCGCGATAGCGGGCTCGATTGCGGCGTCATTGCCTATGAGATCGCGCAGTTTCATGGTCGTCCAGTCGACATGCCGGAAAGCCGAAAACTCCCGACTCAGCACCGGCGATGGCCTACCCGGTTGATTACTGGGTTGTCCTGGATGCTGCAAGAATAAGGCGCTCGGACGGCGGCAGGTCGAACCGCGGCTCGACGCCCAGGAGCGGCGCGATCCGCTCGATCACCCTGCCGCCGGTCGGCACCGCGTTCCAGCCCGAGGTGATGAAACCCTTCGTCTCAGGGATCGCCTGCGGCTCGTCCAGCATGATCAGGATCTGATATTTCGGATCGTCGCAGGGCATGATCGCGGTGAAGGAGTTGAGCACACGCTTCTTGGCATAGCGGCCGTTGATGACCTTCTCGGACGTGCCGGTCTTGCCGCCGACATAGTAGCCCTTGACGTCCGCGGTCTTGGCGGTACCGATCTCGGCGTTGAGCCGCATCAGGAACCGCATCTTGTCGCTGGTGTCCTGCTTGATCACGCGCTTGGCCATCGCCGCCGCTTCCGCTTCGCTGCGCTTCATGAAGGTCGGCGGAATCAAATAGCCGCCGTTCACCAGGGCGTTGATTCCCATCACCGCCTGCAGCGGCGCCACCGAGAGGCCCTGGCCGAACGCGGCGGTGACCGTGTTCAGCTCGCTCCAGCGGCGCGGAATCAGCGGAGCGGCGCTCTCCGGCAGCTCGGTGCGCAGACGTGTCAGCTGGCCCATCTTGGCGAGGAACGCCTTGTGCGCCTCGACGCCCTGGCCGAGCGCGATCCGTGCGGCGCCGATGTTGGACGAGTAGGTGAACACTTCCTTGGTGTTGATGAACCGTCCGAGCGGATGGCTGTCGTGGATGGTGAACTTGCCGTAGTGCAGGTTGCCGCGCGCATCCCACGACGAGTTCAGATTGATCTTTCCGGAATCGAGCGCCATCGCCAGCGTGAACGCCTTGAAGGTCGAGCCCATCTCGTAGACGCCGGTGGTGAGGCGGTTGATGCGGTCGGGGTCGTGCGCCTCCTTCGGATTGTTCGGGTCGAAGTCCGGAAGGGAGACCATCGCCACGATCTCGCCGGTCTTGACGTTGGAGACGATGCCGGACGCCGCCTTGGTGTGGAACTTCTCCTTGGCCTTCAGCAGTTCGTCGCGCAGCGCGTGCTCGACGCGCAGATCGACCGAGAGCTCGATCGGCTTTTGCAGGCGGTCGGTGGCAAAGCCCGCGCGGTGGAGATCGGCGAGCCCTTGATTGTCGAGCCACTTCTCCATGCCGGCGATGCCCTGGTTGTCGATATTGACGAGACCGATGAGGTGGGCGACCTCGTTGCCGGTCGGATAGACGCGCTTGTTCTCGCGCAGGAAGCCGATGCCGGGAATGCCGAGCTTGTGGATGTCCTGCTGCTGCTTCGGCGTGATCTCGCGCTTGAGCCAGACGAAGCCCTTGCGTGTCTTCAGGCGCTCGCGCACCTCGGCCTCGTCGAGGTCGGGCACGGTCGCGGTCAGAAGCTCRATCGCCTCGTCCTTGTCGATGATGCGGCGCGGCTCGCCGAACAGGCTCGCCGCCTTGACGTCGGTCGCCAGGATGGCGCCGTTGCGGTCGACGATGTCGGGCCGCGCAGTCGCAACCACCTCCTGCGACGCCGCACGGCGCGCACTGTGGGCGTCGGCACCGATCGCGAACATCACGAGCCGGCCGCCGATCAGGACGTAGACCGAGGCGAAGGCGAGCATCGCAAGTCCGACGCGCGCGCGCGCCTTCGCGGCGCGGTCGACATTGCGCCCGTAGAGCAGGCTGCGGATCAGCCGCTGCCGCCAGGGTTCGGTCGGTTTGGCCGGAGTCACGGCGTTCATCGCTTGTCCTCGGGCTGCGGCACGGAGCCCGTCACGGTGTCGGGGTCGCTCGCGGCTTCGATGGTGTTGAGCATGGCCCCGATCGGGTCGGGCTCGCCGGGCCTGAACATCCGCGGCGGACGCTCGGGCAGGTTCTTCAGCGAGTCATATTGCGTGCCGTTGACCGGCTTGAGCGGCAGGTGCCGCTCGGACAGGCCCTGCAGGCGCAGGGGCGCATCGAGCTTGGCCCATTCGGAGCGGAGCGAGGCGATCGCATCACGCTGCTCGCGGATCTCCGCATGCAGCCGCAGCACTTTCTCGGTGCGCGCGGTGGAGTCCATCTTGATCCGGTAGACATAGGCCGCCGCGAAGATCAGCGCGCCGATGACGAGGAGGTGAATGAAGCGCATGCGCTAGCCTCCCCTCATCACGTCGGAGAGTCTTGGCCAGGACGAGGACTCGTCGCTCCTGTGCGCCGCCGCCGGGGTGCGCTCGGCTGCGCGCAGTTTTGCCGAACGCGCGCGCGGGTTATGCGCAACTTCGTCTTCACCGGCGACGACAGGCCGCCGCGTCAGGAGCTGGAAGCTCGGCGCGGTTTGCGCCACCTCCGGCAGGTGCCGCGAGCCGCCGCCCGTCTTGGACCGCTCGGCGAGGAAATTCTTGACGATACGGTCTTCCAGCGAATGGAACGAGACGACCACGAGGCGACCGCCGGGCTTGAGCACGCGCTCGGCCGCAGCGAGCGCGGTCTGGAGTTCCTCGAGCTCCTCGTTGACGAAGATGCGCAGGGCCTGGAACGTCCGCGTCGCGGGATGAATGTCGCCGGGCTTGGAGCGAACCACCCTGCCGACGAGATCGGCGAGCGCACGCGTGGTCGTGAACGGCGTCTCTTGCCGGTCCGCGACGATGGCGCGGGCGATGCGGCGCGACTGCCGCTCCTCGCCGAAGAGATAGATGATGTCGGCGAGATCGCCTTCCGAGGCGCGCGCGACCACATCGGCCGCCGTCGGTCCCGCCTGCCCCATTCGCATGTCGAGCGGACCGTCGAGGCGAAACGAGAAGCCGCGGCCGGCCTGGTCGAGCTGCATCGAGGACACCCCGACGTCCATCACGACGCCGTCCACGGCATCGACGCCGTGCGCCGCGCAGACGTCGGCGAGATTGGAGAAGCGGTCCTCGACCAGTGTCAGCCTACCGGCAGAGCGCTCGACCAGTTCGGCGCCGCCAGCGATTGCCGTGCGGTCGCGGTCGATGGCGATGAGTCGGGTTCCAGGCACGTCGAGGATGGCGCGGCTATAGCCGCCGGCGCCGAAGGTGGCGTCGACATAGATCCCGCCTTCGCGCGGCGCGAGATGATCGACGGCCTCGCGGCCGAGCACGGGAATGTGAGGAGCGGAGCTCATGCGCCACGCCTGCCGAACAACCAAGCCAGATCCGGGGCGAGCCAGCCCATAACGCCTCGAATGATTCCGCGTCGCGGCGGTTCCACGACCCAACCCTTGTCCAGCATGATTACCGAGCCCGGTCGTCCCGGGCCGCCAACCCAGTGTTCCCAGTGGAATTTGTCGGGCAGCCATGGGATTTCGAGCCAAAATACGCTTTGGCCGCCTCCGGACGCGGGTCGGCACTTCATCTCTCAGTAACGGCCCTTAGCGTTAAGAAAGCGTTGATCGGCCCGTTACAAGTCGAAAAGGTGAGGCGGCAGTGATGCCTCATCCACACACCCGCCCAAAATGCATCCGTTAACCGCGACGCGCGATTGCGCACGGCGGAGGGTAAAGGAATAGTAAAGAGAAGGGCTTGGCCCTCTCCTGTTCCGACTTGAGCTGTTTATGTCGTCCGGTTCGTCCACGCCATCTGGATCTGATTCGAAGCGCCATCGCGTTCTCCCGGTTCCCAAGGCCGCGGCGAACATGCGGACGTTCGAGCCGGATTCCTCGATCGTCTCCGACATCATCCCCTCGCCGAACCATGGCGAACGCGCCAAGGGACGGCAGCCTGACATGATCGTGCTGCACTACACCGGCATGCCCGATGTCGAGGGCGCGCTGGCGCGGCTGTGCACGGCGGGCACCGAAGTGTCGGCGCATTACGTCGTGCTCGAGGACGGCCGCATCGTGCAATGCGTGCCCGAGGCGAGGCGCGCCTGGCACGCCGGCGTCTCGTCCTGGGCCGGCGAGGACGACGTCAACTCCTGCTCGATCGGTATCGAGATCGTCAATCGCGGCCACGACTGGGGCTATCCGGAGTTTCCGCTGCGCCAGATCGCCGCCGTGATCGCGCTGTGCCGCGGCATCATGCTCCGCCGCAAGGTGGCGGCGCACCGCGTGCTCGGCCATTCCGACGTCGCGCCCGCGCGCAAGAAGGATCCCGGCGAGAAATTTCCGTGGCATTCGCTGGCCAATTCCGGCGTCGGCCACTGGGTCACGCCCACGCCCGTCGTGCGCGGCGAGAGCCTGATGCTCGGCACCATCAGCGACGAGGTGCTGAGCCTGCAGCAGGCGCTCGCGCGATACGGCTATGGCGTGCCGCTGACCRGCAAATACGACGCCGCGACAATGGAAGTCGTCACCGCCTTCCAGCGCCATTTCCGCCCGGCGCGGCTGGATGGTGTCGCCGATCATTCGACGCTGTCGACCTTGCAGGCGCTGCTGGCGAGCCTGCCGGACGGGACGGCGGTCGCGTCGAAGTGACGGCGCCAGCCACGCACTCGTCATTGCGAGGAGCTCTTGCGACGAAGCAATCCAGACTGTCTCCGCGGAACCATCCTGGATTGCTTCGCTGCGCTCGCAATGACGGAGTCCGGAATAACTACCCCATCTCCCTCATCCTTCGCGCATAGAGCCGCCGCAGCGGCTCCAGCTGCGTCGCCGCCGTCGCCGCGACATACGCCTCGCGCGCCTCGTCCTTGCGCCCCAGCCGTCGCAACAGATCCGCGCGCACCGCGGGCAGCAGTTCGTAGCCGCCAAGCCCGCCGCGCGCGGTGATCGCGTCGACGAGATCGAGCGCGCGCGCCGGGCCGTCGACCATCGAGATTGCAGCGGCGTGGTTGAGCTCGATTACCGGCGAAGGATTGATCCGTAGCAGCACCTCATAGAGCCCGGCGATCTGCGGCCAGTCGGTCTCTTCAAAGCTCGGCGCGCGCGCATGCAGCGCGGCGATCGCGGCCTGCACCGCATAGGGTTGCGGCCGGCCGGGTATGTGCAGTGCGTCGTCCACGAGGCGCAGCCCTTCGTCGATCTGTGCGCGATCCCAGAGCGTGCGGTCCTGCTCTTCCAGCAGCACAATGTCGCCGGCCGCAGTCTCGCGCCCTGCGCGGCGCGCATCGTGCAGCAACATCAAGGCGAGCAGACCTTTGATCCCGGCGCGGTCGGGCATCAGCCCGTCGAGCAACCGGCCGAGCCTGATCGCTTCGACCGCGAGATCGGGCCGCATCAAATCCGCGCCCGAGGTCGCAACATAGCCTTCGGTGAAGACGAGATAGATCACGGCGAGCACGCCGTTGAGCCGCGGCGCCAGCGCGGCGTGCTCAGGCACTTCATAAGGAATGCCGGCGAGCCTGATCTTCTGCTTGGCGCGGACGAGGCGCTGCGCCATCGCCTCCTCACCGACGAGGAACGCGCGCGCGACCTGCGCGGTCGAGAGGCCGCACACGGTGCGCAGCGTCAGCGCGACCTGGACCTCGATGGCGAAGGCTGGATGGCAGCACGTGAAGATCAGCCGCAGCATATCGTCATCAAGCGTCGCCGGCGGCTCGTCGGGCGCCTGCGCGTTGAGCTCGAGCTCATGCAGGAGCGCCCGCTGCTTGCCGCGGAACGCGGCCTGCCGCCGGATGCGGTCGATCGCCTTGTTGCGACCGACATTGACGAGCCAGGCGCGCGGATTATCGGGCACCTCGCCCGCCGACCAGCGTTCGAGCGCGACCGCGAAGGCATCCTGGAGTGCGTCCTCGGCGAGATCGAAATCGCCGACGAGGCGGATCAGCGTGGCAAGCACCCGCCCCGCCTCGTCGCGAAAAATCCGAGCGATGTCGGCAGAAAAGATCACTTGTAGATCATGACCGGCCTGACCTCGATGGATCCCTCCTTGGCCCCGGGAATCCGCGCGGCCAGCCCAATGGCGGTGTCGAGATCCTTGGCCTCGACCATATAGTAGCCGCCGAGTTGTTCGCGAGTCTCGGCGAACGGACCGTCGGTGGTCAGGGTCTTGCCCTCGCGGACGCGCACGGTGGTCGCGGTCGTGGTCGGCTGAAGCCCGTCGCCGGCCTTGAAATGACCGCTCTGGACGATGGACTGCGTATAAGTGCCGTACTCCGCCGACATCGCCTGACGGTCGGCGGGGGTCATCTTGCTCAGTTCCGCTTCGCTCCGGTAGATCAGCAGCAGGTACTGCATGGCTTACTCCTGTTGTTCGGCTTGATTGCCGACATCCAGTCGAACGGGGCCAACATCAAACGACATCCTCGGGATAATTATTCGATATCAGCGGACGAGATCATTTGTAGATCATGACGGGCCTGACTTCGATCGATCCGTCCCGGGCTCCGGGAATCCGCGCCGCCATTGCGATCGCGGCGTCGAGGTCTCTCGCTTCGACGAGATAATAGCCGCCGAGCTGCTCGCGGGTCTCGGCGAAGGGACCGTCGGTCGCGAGTATCTTGCCGTCGCGAACGCGAACAGTCGTCGCAGTCGAGGTCGGCTGAAGCCCGTCGCCGGCCTTGAAGTTGCCACTCTGGACGATGGACTGGGTGTAGGCGGAATACTCCGTCAACAGCTTCTGGTAATCCGCAGGGTCCATCTTGCTCTGTTGAGCTTCGTTCCGGTAGATCAGCAGCAGATACTGCATCGCTTAACTCCTGTTGCTCGGCTGGATCGCCGGCATCCAGTCGAACCGGGCCCACGCCCAACGACATCTTCAGGATAAATTATTTGCAGATCGCGTGCGCGACGATCTCGGCTTGACGAAACCGTCACAAATGCCCATGCCTAACCCCGTCAGTCGGCCGGACGGCCGCTCCGGCAACGGTCGAAAGGCCGCCGGGGAGGAAAGTCCGGGCTCCCTTGACATACGGTGCCGGATAACGTCCGGCGGGGGCAACCCCAGGGAAAGTGCCACAGAGAACGAACCGCCCGCCTCCGCCCTTTGGGCTTCGGCGAGGCAAGCCCAGGCTTGCCACGTCGTAGCAGCGAAAGCTGCGTAGACGGGTAAGGGTGAAAAGGTGCGGTAAGAGCGCACCGCGGCTCCGGCAACGGAGCCGGCATGGTAAACCCCACCGGGAGCAAAACCGAATAGGGACGGCAAATGCGGGCCGATCGCGCAAGCGATAACGCCGCGGGGCGATGTCAGGCCAGCCGTCCGGGTAGGTTGCTCGAGGCCATGTGCAAACATGGCCCCAGAGGAATGGTCGTCACGTATCGTTCGCGCAAGCGGACGGTGCCCTACAGAACCCGGCTTACAGGCCGGCTGATATTCTAAAG
>NZ_JBFUES010000225.1:0-8765 GCF_056403875.1 Bradyrhizobium sp. P2_E8 | reverse complement strand
GTTGTAGCCGGGGAATCCGGTGGCCTGCTCCGAAATCACGCCAAAGCCCGCCGAGTGATGGTTGCGGCCGGTGATGAGGGCGGCGCGCGTCGGCGAGCACAACGCCGTGGTGTGGAAATTCGGGTAGCGCAGCCCGTTTGCCGCGATCCGATCCAAGGTCGGTGTCGGAATGACCCCGCCGAAGGTCGAAGGGGCGCTGAAACCCACGTCGTCGGTCATGATCAAGAGGATGTTCGGAGCGTCCTTCGGCGGCACCACTCGCGCCGGCCAGGCCGGCTTCGACTGCAGGGCGTTCAGGTTGATCTCGCCCTGGAACGGCGCGGACGGCGGCGGCAGATAGCGGCCATCGATCGTGGTCGTGGCGCTAGGCGAGCCGGGCGTCCCGGTGGTTTGCTGCTGGGCGAAGGCCCCCACCGCCGTCGAGCACAACAACACGGCCGCCAACATCGCGAACGTACCGATCTGAAAGCTTGGCTTGGTCTTCATGATCTGGTCCTTCAACTGCCGCTCGTCAGCTATCGCGACCGATGACGCTGAGGCACAGATGGGAGGAACGCACAGCTCTGCGTTGATCTAAATCAATGCACTTCCGCTACGGGTCACAAGCTGCCCTTGGCAGGCTGCTTCACCTTGGTCGGCTCATCTCCGGGCAGCAGACATTGCGGCTCTGCGGGCGAAGGTCGGCAACGGGCCATGAGCCGACATCGCTCCAATCAAGCGGCGATACCTGTCAGGCTCCTTAGCGGCCGTAGGGGAAGCAGCGGTTGCGATCGAGTGTGAGACCGAAATGCGCTCCCAGTGCAGCGATGGCCGCGTCCTGCTGAGGATAAGGATCGGCATTGGATGCGGCAACGATGATGATCCGGAACCCGCCGCGATCCTTGCCACCCGGTGGCAGCATCGCTGTAGTTAGTGCATTGCCCTCCCTGTCGCGCAGCGTGAGGAAAAGCGGCATCTCTCGCTGTACATGGGCCTCGAGGCCGATGTCGCGCTCGATCGCGTTGGGCCGCTCGGGACGCCAGGACTGGACTGCCTTCTCCCGCTCGCGGCGGAAATATTTCTCAACTGTGTGGTCCATCAGGCGCGACTCATGCATCGCTTCACCTTCCGTCTCGATACGGAACCAGGTCTTGCCCTTCGGCGCGTCGCAAACATACTGCATTTCGCCCGTCCTGCGATCGCCGCAATTCTAGGGCGGCGGGCCTGCAAAGCCAATATGAGACTAGCTCCCGTGTATAGCGCTGCACGATCAGAGGGGCTAAGAGTTCTTGATTGGACGTTGAAGTTCTAGCGAGCCCAAACAATACTAGGTCGACCGGAATAATCCTCTTCAAGGAGCGTCCCGATGCCTGATGTAAGGGAAAAGCAACGCGAAGCCCGCCGGAAGATCATTCGCCAATGGGCGAAGCTTCCGAAGGATAAACGGCAGTCTGTGCAGGGGATTTCTGAATTCGCCAGGACCGCCGCTCAGCAGAACGAGGACGCATTCGTCCGCAGTCGTCGCGATCCGTATCAGAAGATCATGGGATGGCTATTGCCGCGTGCTCATCTCTGAACGACTGCGTCCTCTGCACATCCTTCGAAGTCGACACCGAAATTTCGGCAAAATCATCGAATGTCCTGCCYTGTCCGAACCCCCGGCAGGGCCGTCACAAAGCGACGAGATAACTGTGAAGCTGAAAACAACCATCATCGTCGCAGCGCTGCTAGCTGCAACGGCTGCACATGCCGAGACGATCGATCTGAAATGCTGGGCGCGGGGCCTTACGGGTACCGAGCGCAACTCGGTCTACATAAACGGGGAACAGGTCACCGTTAATCTGGACGAGGGGACGATGCACTCTCGGACATTCGGAAGCAATTTGGCCGTCCACGTCACGGATACGCACTTGTTCTTTGAGACGGCGCTTACACTCGGCAACATTTGGCAACATCTGTTCGACCCGACCGCTGTCTGGCAAGGTTTCATCAACCGCGTCGACGGCACGTTTAAGGCGCATAAACGCGACGGTACTTTCGTCAGCGGGTACTGCCAGCTGGTCGGCTGAACCTGCCCATGTCGCAGATGGGTCAAAAGCTGCGGTAGGCCCTAAGCTGAACCGACGCCCGGTTTGTCCCTGAGAGCCGACATGGGACGGGCTCGAGCGAGCTTCGGCTAAGGGCCTAAAACGGACTTCGCGGTACCAAGCTTAACAATGGCTCAAGCGACGCATGTCCAGTCCTGAATTTACGCTTTGGATGGACTGACATAACTCTGCTACGTTGACCCTGTTACGAAGACGGGGCGAAGTAAAATGGGCACACGAGCCGGAGCATGTCTTCGTTTAGCAGTATTGGTTACGTGCGTTTGCACGAACGCCGTCACGATGGCACAAGAGTTGGTCAGGTTCGACAGTGCTCCAGTCCGCCTTGGCCAGCTCCAGCTGCGCTTGGCGCGCGAGCGTGGCGAAGCCCCGAAGGCGGCGGATACGATCGAGGGCTACCTCGCGAAACCTGAGGGCAACGGCCCATTCGCAGGCATTGTGTATCTCCATGGATGCGATGGACATGCGAAAGATGACCGAAAGTCCATCGCTCAATTCGTGACCGGTTTGGGGTATGTGTCACTTGCAGTCGATAGCTTTGCGACCCGTGGCATCAAGGACGCCTGCACCAAACCGCTGCCTGCCTTGATGCTTGCCCGCCAAGGTGATGCCTTAGGCGCTCTATCCTATCTTTCCAAACTTCCTTTTGTCGATCCTCAACGTATCGCTGTCCTTGGAGGATCGATGGGTGCAATGGTTGCGCTGCAATTAGCGTCGACCCACAACGTGGAAACATTCGACGCTCCTCGGGATCTAAAGTTCAAGGCCGCGGTGGCCTATTATCCCCTGTGCAGCGTTGCTTCTGAGGAACTCATCGTTCCCACATTAATCCTGATCGGCGAACTCGACGACTGGACGCCTGCGAGGGACTGCGAACTTTGGATGAAGAGACGGGCCGACAGGGGTGCACCCGTCAAGCTGGTCGTCTATCCCGGTGCCTATCACGCCTTTAGCGTCCCGGCTTTCGCCGACGGCAGGGAAATGCACGGGCACTGGCTCAAGTACGATGCGGAAGCGGCCAGGAAGGCAGTCGAGGAGATGCAGAGTTTCCTCTCTGCTCAATTTTCCCGTTGAGTGACAGCGAAGCGAACGCCCCCATTCGCGGCTTGGAGCAGCTTCCGCTTTGGGTCAAACCGAGAAGAACTCACGTTCAGCAAAACGGGTCCGCTCTTGCCCTGAATGCGGACAAGCATTTCCGTCCAGCAAGGACTTGCGAGCGCAAGAGCGACGCGGCGTCAGATAGATCAGAGCAGTCCCAGCCTCTTCCTTACAATTGTCTCCTCGGCCTCCTCCATGAGGAGCCTTAGCTGCCTCGACGGCGGCATTTTTTCGAGGTCCTCTGCATAGCGCTGCCACTCCTCCAAATTGTCCCGAGGCGATGGCGGATCGATCAAGCCAGCAAACGGCGGCAACAGTTGAGCCACGGTTCGGCGGAATACGAATTAATTAGACTCGCGCACATTGGAAGCGTCCAGTTCCAACATCACCGTTCAGCCTTCGGCCTCCATCGGTGACTGTGAGTTCTGTGGCGCTCACGCCTGATCCAGCGTGAGAATCATGCCAAAAAGCCCCCGCCTCCCCGCTGCCCGAAGTGCCGCAAGCCGATGCGATTCGTGCTCCATAAGACCGGCGGCCGGAAGTTTCAGTGCCTCGATTGCGGCGAGGAAGACCCGCTGAAGTCCCGAGGGGTGGCGAGGCTGCTCACCGGCGAATTGAAGCCATTGGAAAGGCCGCCTTTTCGAAGGTGATCAATATTGATCAGACATACGCCGTCGGCGGTTGTCTAATATTCTGCATGACAATGGCCGATCACTGGCGCGAGCTATTCCAAAGCGCAGATACACGAGGCGCGTGCCCGAGCTGCGACGTGATGCCAAGGCTCGTTCGAGAGGTACTTGATCCCCGCACGGGTAAGACCATTCGGATGTTCGAATGCCAATGCGGAATCCGAGGCAAAGCGGCCACCGATTCCGACGGAAGGCGGCCAGCGATTCCGATCGAAAGCGGCCACCCAATCCGAACGAAGGCGGCCACCCTGTTGATAGGGTGAGACGGGGGGCGTTGTCGGCAATCTGAACGGGGCAAGGTCCCTCCTTTTGCGGTTCACGCAATGGGAGGTCCGATGCCCGCCGAGAGATTGCCGATGCGGAAGATTCGAGAAGTTCTACGCCTGAAGTATGCCTGTGGGGTGAGCGATCGGGTGATCTCCCGATCGGTCGGGATCGGTCGCACGGCGATCGCGGAGTATGTCCGCCGCGCCGCGGTGATCGGCATCACCTGGCCGATACCGGAGGAGCTCGACGACACAGCACTGGAGCGCAAGCTGTTTGCGCCAGCCGGCTACAACCCGCCGCGATCGAAGCCGCTTCCGGATTGGGGGCATGTCCATGCCGAGTTGCGCCGCCGCAGCGTAACGCTGGCGCTGCTGTGGGAGGAATACCGCGGCCATCATCCCGACGGCTACGGCTACAGCCGGTTCTGCGACCTCTACGTCGAATGGCGCCACGGCATCACGGCGACCATGCGGCAGACCCACGCGGCCGGCGAAAAGCTGTTCGTGGACTTCGCCGGCGATACCGTGCCGGTGTTCGACGGGCTTACCGGGGAGGTGCGCGCCGCCAAGATCTTCGTCGCGGTCATGGGAGCGTCGAACTACACATTCGTCCAAGCCCGGTTCAGCGAGGCGCTGCCCGACTGGATCGGCGCCCATGTGGATGCGCTCACCTTCCTGGGCGGAGTGCCGAAGGCGCTCGTCTGCGACAATCTGAAGGCCGGGGTGACGGTGGTGAGCCGCTACGAGCCAGGCGTCAACCGGACTTACCAGGATCTTGCCACCCATTACGGCACCACCATTATGCCGGCGCGGCCCCGCAAGCCGCGCGACAAAGCCAAGGTGGAGGCGGCGGTTCTTATCGTCCAGCGATGGATTTTGGCGCGGCTGCGCAACCGGCGCTTCTTCTCGCTCGCCGAGTTGAACGTTGCGATCCGCATCCTGGTCGACGAACTCAACGCCCGCCTGATGCGCAAGCTCGGTGCCAGCCGCCGCGAGTTCTTCGACACCATCGATCGTCCGGCCCTGATGCCGCTGCCGGCCGAACCCTATCAGTACGCCGAATGGCGTCGTGCCCGTGTAGCGCCGGATTACCATGTCGAGGTTCAGGGGCACTTCTACTCGGTGCCATCTCGCCTGATCCGCCAGGTCGTCGAGGTGCGGGCCACCGAGGCAACCATCGAGGTGTTCCATCGCGGCACCCGGATCGCCAGCCACGCACGCTCAGGCGTCAGGCGCCGCCACACCACGATCCCCGAGCACATGCCGAGCGCACATCGCCGATACGCCTTCTGGACGCCGGCACGTCTGCTGGCCGCCGCCGAGAAGATCGGTCCGTCCACGATCGCGCTGTGCCAGGCGATCATGCGGACAAAGCCCCATCCCGAGCAGGGCTTCCGATCCTGTCTCGGCATCCTGCGGTTGGAAAAGACCTATGGGACGCAACGTCTGGAAGCCGCGTGCCGCCGTGGGATCAGCATCGGCTCAGCGAGCTATCGGTCGATCGCCTCGATCCTCAAGACCGGCCTGGACAAAGCCTTCCTTCCCGACACCGCCCCCGAGGCCGATCCCATCCAGCACGGCAACATCCGTGGCCGCGGCTACTACCACTGACCACCAACAAGGAGACCTTATGCTCAGCAACCACACCCACGAACGTCTCGCTGCTCTCGGGCTCGCCGGCATGGCCAAGGCCTTCGACGATCAGCAACGCCAACCGGACGTTACCGCGCTGACCTTCGAGCAGCGCCTCGGCCTGATGATCGATCGCGARGCAACCGAGCGAGAGAACAAAAGGCTCATCGTGCGCCTGAAGTTCGCCTCGCTACGGCAGGCCGCAATCGTCGAAGATGTCGATCTGCGCGCTCCGCGCGGCATCGACCGCGCCTTCTTTGCCAAGCTCGTCGATGGCGATTGGATCAGCCGCAAGCAAAATTTGCTCATCACCGGGCCGACCGGCGTCGGCAAGAGCTGGATCGCCTGCGCACTCGGCCACAAGGCATGCCGCGATAATCGATCCGTCTTATATCATCGCCTGCCAAGGCTGTTCGAAGCTCTTGCGCTCGCCCGCGGGGACGGACGCTATGCGCGGCTCCTCAAGACACTATCGAGGGTCGATTTGCTCATCCTCGATGATTGGGGCCTCGCACCGCTTACCGGCGAGCAGCGTCGCGATCTCCTCGAAGTCGTCGACGATCGACACCAGCGCGGATCGACCATCATCACCAGCCAGGTGCCGATCGAAAATTGGCATGAGGTCATCGCCGACCCGACCATCGCCGACGCCGTCCTGGATCGGCTCGTCCACAATGCTCACCGCCTCACACTCAAGGGAGACAGCATGCGAAAGATCACTGCGCAGCGCGCCAATCTTGACGCAGCCAAGAAAACCTGACCCAACTCCTCATGCCGGCAACGACACTCCGGCCGCCTTCGTCGGAACAGGTGGCCGCCTTCGATCGGAATGCATGGTCGCGTTCAATCGGAATCCCTGGCCGCAATCCCCGGAATCCGCAGTGAAATCGAGCCGGATGCCAGGATCTTCCAAGTCCCGGACACGACGGCTCACGGCTGATTCGTGGATCCCCAATGCCAATGCAGCCTTACCGAAGCTGCCCTGATCTGCTGCAGCGAGAAAATATTTGACCTGACGGATCTCGACCATTGAGATCGCGCTCCAGCGTACAGGTAAATTCATATCTAACTACATGATTACTTGCGTTTGATAAGCAAGGCTCCCCCTGGCCGCAGAACGCAATGGCTCCATTCAAGTCGACGGCTGTGCAGGAGGTGGATTATTCACAGGGGCGCGCCAAATGCCGCGGCGTTCTCGCTCGCCCATTTGCTGAATGTGCGAGCGCCGTGCCCGAGCAATTGCTGCACGATATCCGTCGATGGTCCCGGCTGACGAATGCACTCGGCAAGATAGCCAAGCATCCTGTCTGGAATCTCCTCGGGTGCGCCTTGGCGGATCATGGCCTCCCGGATCTGCTCAGGCGCAATCTCCTGCCAGGACAACGATGCTCCAATAGCGTCGCCGATCAGGCGCACCTGATCACGTTGCGACAGCGACTCAGGGCCGGTGAGCGCGTAAGTTTGTCCTGCGGATTCTGCCTTGCGCAAAGCTCGCACCGCAACAGACGCAATGTCGCGCGGATGGATTGGGGAAACGGCGGCGTCACCATATGCGCCCCGCACGACGTTGCCTGCGCGAATTTGAGGAGCCCAGATGAGTGCGTTCGACGCAAATTGGGAACAGCGGAGGAAGGTCCATTGCAGACCGGAGGCGCGCACCGTTTCCTCAAATCTCTTGAATTCTTCGGCGAAGCGCTCGTAACCACCGCCGTATTCCACGGTAACGGCGGAAACTCCCACCACACGTTTCACGCCCTGATTTGCCGCACGCGACAACAGCTCGGCGGTTCCGTGTCCAACCGCTCGTGGGACAAGAAAGATGGCGTCGACATCATGAAACGCGGGGGCGATTGTCTCCGGCTGAGAAGGATCGCCTATCACGAGCGAGGCGGCGGCAGGCAGCACCGTTTGACCGGCATTGCGCGTCACAGCCGCTACTTCGACGCCTTCCGCAAGTAGCATCTTCACGAGTTCGCGTCCGACGTTGCCAGTCGCTCCAGTTACAAGAATCATAGTTACTTCTCCAGGTTTGTAAGCACCCGTAAGTCCCGACGCTAAGATCGGCGCAAGACGCTAAAGTGGCCGTCATCAACGAGGGTAGCGGTGTGCCGCATCTGGAGTGACGGTCCCTGTGAGCTCGACAGCCCCAAAATGCCGCCGGCACCCGTTTGCTTTGGTCAACGCTACCTCGATTAATCTCCACGTGTGCGTTCGCGAGGGACGGGTAGGACGTTCCGCAAGCATGCCGCCCGCGTGTCAGGTTCGCAGCCTCGCTGAGACCGCCTCGCGGCCATCGACGGACGGTCGACCATATTCAGCCCCGGCATTGTCATCGCGCGTCCTTGGATCGAGATGCCGAAACAGAAACGCGCGTTGATGGTCGAATGCATCGTCAAACCTGCCAAGAAATGCCTGGTAGTGCCCTCCTTGCAAGCGAACGAGTTCGCCTTTGGGCGCTTCTTGCGCTGCAATGATTGCGGGTCCCGGCGGCGAAGCGTTGTCGTTTTCGTATATGAGAACCTGCAGCGGGCAGCGCGTTTGGCTGGCATATTTACCTGGCCGGTAGAACGAGACGCGCAACGCCGAGCTCGCGGCAATTGCTTGCTTCCAGTCAGGATATTTGTTGCCGGGATTTACGGCACGGTCAACCACGCACGGATGCACTGGCAAACGCCGCAGTTGAAGGAACTAGGACTATTTCGAATTCACACAGGGCTTGGAGCGGCGGACATGTCCATCCACATCGCTTCCCAGACATGGCCGTCGGGATCCGCCAGATTGCGATTATACATGAAGCCGTAATCTTGCTTCGCATTAACGTCCGCGGTCCCGCCGTTCGCGGCGGCGGCCTCGTTCATCGCGTCGACGTCCTCCCGCCTGTCGCACGACAATGCGAGCATAACCTCGCTCGAGTTCGAAGGCGGAATCGGGCGGGTGGTAAAGGTCTGCCATTTCGCGTGTGTGAGCAGCATAACGTGGATGACGTCAGTCAAGAC
>NZ_JBFUES010000224.1:0-8769 GCF_056403875.1 Bradyrhizobium sp. P2_E8 | reverse complement strand
AGCGTTGATCGTGCTCGGGATCAGAATGACCTAGCGCATCGTCGCGCACGCGGGGGCGCGGGACGCACGATGCTTCGGAGCATTGTGGGGCATGACCATCACAAGCGATCACGCAAGCCGGCTGCATCAGCTGCGTCAGCCGACCTTTGCCGAACTGTACCTGCCAAAGCTCGTCACCGTCTGGCGTGAGGGCTATGGCCTCGCGGATTTCCGCGCCGACGTCTTTGCTGGTCTCACAGTTGCGATCGTGGCGCTGCCGCTGTCGATGGCGATCGCGATCGCCTCGGGCGTGACGCCGGACCGCGGCCTCTACACTGCCGTTGTCGGCGGCTTCATCGCGTCGCTGCTCGGCGGCAGCCGGTTCCAGATCGGCGGGCCGGCCGGCGCCTTCATTGTGCTGGTTGCGGCGACCGCGGAGCGGCACGGCGTCGACGGCGTGATCCTCGCCACCATGATGGCCGGCCTGTTCCTGATCGCCGCGGGCCTCCTGCGTATTGGCACCTACATCAAGTTCATTCCCTATCCGGTCACGGTCGGCTTCACCGCCGGCATTGCCGTGATCATCTTCGCCAGCCAGCTCCGCGATCTCTCAGGGATCACGCTGGCGGGCAAGGAGCCCAGCGAGTTCGTCCCGAAACTCGCCGCGCTGGCCGGAGGCCTGCCTACCGTCAACCCGTCGGCGCTTGCCGTCGCAATCGGCAGCATCGTCATCATCGCCGTGTTGCGGCGCTGGCGGCCGTCCTGGCCCGGCATCCTGATCGCGGTCGTGTTTGCTGCGCTCGCGAGCGCCGTGCTGTCGCTGCCGGTCGAGACCATCGGTTCGCGCTTCGGCGGCATCCCGCGCGAACTGCCGTCGCCGGCGCTGCCCGCGTTCTCGCTTGCGAAGGTGCAGGCGGTGCTGCCGGACGCGATCGCCKTCGCGCTGCTGGCCGCGATCGAATCGCTGCTGTCCGCCGTGGTGGCCGACGGCATGACCGGACGCCGGCACCGCTCCAATTGCGAATTGGTCGCGCAAGGCGTCGCCAATGTCGGCTCGGCACTGTTCGGCGGCATCTGCGTCACCGGCCTGATCGCGCGCACCGCGACCAACATCCGCGCCGGCGCGCGGGGGCCGCTCGCGGGCATGCTGCACTCCGTCTTCCTGCTGCTGTTCATGCTGATCGCAGCACCGCTCGCCAGCTACATCCCGCTGGCCGCGCTCGCCGCCGTGCTGGTCGTGGTGGCCTGGACCATGGCGGAGAAGCAGGAGTTCGTGACGCTGCTGCGCTCCTCCTGGGGCGACGCCGTCGTGCTGCTCGCAACCTTCCTGCTCACGATCTTCCGCGACCTGACCGAAGGCATTCTGGTCGGCTTCGCGCTCGGTGCGGTGCTGTTCATCCATCGCATGTCGGAGATGACCGGCATCGAGGAGCGCACGCCGCTGGTGGCCGCCGACCGTCCCGATGACGGCAATGGCGAGCGCGTTCCCTACGATCCCGCGCTTGCGGTCGATCGCGACGTGCTGGTCTATCGCATCACCGGCGCGTTCTTCTTCGGCGCTGCCTCCGCGATCGGAAGCGTGCTCGACGGCATCGCCGACAAGCGCAAGGGTCTCGTGGTCGATTTCGCCGCGGTGCCGTTCCTGGATTCGACGGCGGCCAACGTGCTCGGCCGCGTCGCCGCCAAGGCCCACCGCCAGGGCATCAGGCTGTTCATCACCGGCGCCTCGCCCGCGGTCCGCCGCGCGCTGCTGACCCATGGCGTCACCCCGCCGCGCGCCCGCTATCGCGAGACCATCGAGCGCGCGGTCGCCGACATCAAGGGCGGTGCGGCAAAGCGCGCGGCCGCCCCGGATGGTGCCGCCGCGCACTAGCGGCGCTGGCGCGCTTGACAGAGCCCGCGGGACGCGAAATGGATCGCCTCGGATACGATCCGGGGAGAAGATGACTGTGACCAAGGCTCCCGCAGCCTGTCTGATCGGATGGCCGGCCGCGCATTCGCGCTCGCCGCTGATCCATCATTACTGGCTGCGCACGCTCGGTATCGCCGGCGGCTATGTCATCGAGGCGGTCCCGCCCGACGATCTCCGCGATTTCGTGCTGCGCTTGTCGCTGCGCGGCTTCGTCGGCGCCAACGTCACCATCCCGCACAAGGAGGGCGTGCTGGCACTGTCGACGCCCGATGCGCGCGCCAAGGCCGTCGGCGCCGCCAACACGCTGTGGTTCGAGGACGGCGAGTTGCACGCGACCAACACCGACGTCGAGGGCTTCATCAACAATCTCGATGCCAGCGCGCCGGGCTGGGACGCGGCCGAGGAGGCGCTGGTGCTCGGGGCCGGCGGCTCTGCGCGCGCGGTCGTGTTCGGCCTGCGCGAGCGCGGCATCAAGCGCATCCATCTCGCCAATCGCACCATCGCGCGGGCCGAGACGCTGGCGAAGGAGTTCGGGCCGAACGTGCAGCCCGTTACGTGGGACGGGATCAACGACGTGCTGCCGCGTGCAAAACTTCTCGTGAACACGACTTCGCTCGGCATGCACGGGCAGCCTTCACTCGATGTTGATGTTGCACGCCTGCCGGAGGGGACCGTCGTCGCCGATCTCGTCTATGTCCCCCTGGTGACGCCGCTGCTCGCCGCAGCAAAGGCACGCAGCCTCAAGACCGCCGACGGGCTCGGCATGCTGCTCCACCAGGCGGTGCGCGGCTTCGAGCTGTGGTTCGGCCGGCGGCCGCGGGTCACGGCCGATCTGCGCGCATTGGTCGAGGCCGATCTCACAAAGACTTGAAAGAATAGCAGGCGATCTTCGGAGTTCTCTATCCGTGGGGACAATCGGAGACAATCATGCCTGTTCAACGTGCAACTTTCACACGTCCGCTCATCGCCGTCGCGATGGTGGCCGCTTCCACCCTCTATGCCTTCGCGCAGAAGGCGCCGGTGCCGACGCGCGTGCGCGGCACGATCGAGCGCGTCGACGGCGACACCCTGCAGGTCAAGTCGCGCAGCGGCGAGGACGTCAAGCTCCACATCGCATCCGATGTGCGCGTGTCCGGCATCACCAAAATTTCACTCGCCGACATCAAGCCAGGCTCCTTCGTCGGCGCCACCACGGTGCCGGGACCTGACGGCGGCGACAACGCCGTCGAGGTGCATGTGTTTCCGGAGAGCATGCGCGGCACCGGCGAAGGCTCGCGCCCCTATGACCTCAAGCCCAACTCCAGCATGACCAACGCCACGGTGTCGGAGAGCGTGGTCGGCAATGACGGCCATACGCTGCTGGTCAAGTACAAGGACGGCGAGAAGAAGGTGTTCGTCCCCGACAACACGCCGGTGGTGACCTTCGTGCCCGGCGACAAGACCGACCTGAAGGCCGGCGCCAAGGTGATCGCCTTCATGAAGCAGTTGCCGGACGGCTCGTTCGAGACCAACCGCGTCAGCGTCGGGCGCGACGGCCTCACGCCGCCGATGTGATCGTCACGGCCGGGAATAGCGGCGGTCACACGGGGTTGCCGTGTTTGACCGTCGCAACGCCCTGGAGGGGACAATCATGCCGAAGCTGAAAAACTGGATGCCGCGCGCCGTCGCGGCAGCCTTCGCGACCTTTATCGCTGTTTCCTCTGTCTCGGCGCAGCAGGCGCCGACAGTGCGCATCCGCGGCGCCATCGCGAGCGTCGACGGCAACATGCTCGACATCAAGACACGCGAAGGCAGCGACGTGAAGGTGCGCATGACCGACAACGTCGCGGTCTTCGCCGTGGTGAAGACGGAACTGTCGGAGATCAAGGAGGGCTCCTATATCGGCGTCACCGCCATGCCCGAGCCCGACGGCACCCAGAGGGCGATCGCCGTGCACATCTTCCCTGAGAACCAGCGCGGCGCGGCCGAAGGCTTTCGGCCCTGGGACGCGCGCGCCAACTCGACCATGACCAACGCGACGGTCTCGCAGACGATCAAGGGCACCGACGGTCAGAACATCACGGTGAAATACAAGGACGGCGAGAAGAAAGTCGTGGTGCCGCCGGACACCCCGATCGTCACCTTCGTCGCCAGCGACAGGTCCGAAATCAAGCCGGGCGCCAGGCTGATCATCTTCGGCGCGGCGAAGAAGGAGGACGGCTCGCTGGAGGCAAACCGCGTCAACGTCGGCAGGGACGGGATTACGCCGCCGATGTGAGGGCGCGCTTGTCCGGGACGACCATGTTGATTGTGGCGCGTTCTTCGCRCCTCAACGCCTCACACCGCAATGATGTGATCGTCGATCTCCTCGATCCTGTTGACGCCGCACAGGCCCATGGTCGTTAGCAGTTCCTTCTGGATGATGTCGATCGCCTTGGCGACGCCGGCCTGGCCGCCGGCGCCCAGGCCATAGGCGTAGGCGCGGCCGATCATGCAGGATTTTGCGCCGAGCGCGAGTGCGCGCATCACGTCCTGGCCGGAGCGGATGCCGCCGTCGAACATGATCTCCATCCTGTCACCGACGGCATCGACGATCTCGGRCAGCACCTCGATCGAGGACGGCGCGCCGTCGAGTTGCCGGCCGCCATGGTTGGAGACCACGATCGCCTGCGCGCCGGTCTTCGCGGCGAGCTCGGCGTCCTCGACGTCGAGAATGCCCTTCAGGATCAGCTTGCCCGGCCAGATGCTGCGGATCCAATCGATGTCGCTCCAGTTCAGCGAGGTGTCGAACTGCGAGTTGATCCAGGTCGACAGCGAGGTGATGTCGTCGCTGACCTTCAGATGACCGGCGAGATTGCCGAAGGTGCGGCGCTTGCCCTGCAGCACACCCGACACCCAGGCCGGCTTGGTGGCGAAATCGATCAGCTTCGAGAGCGACCATTCCGGCGGCACGGTCATGCCGTTCTTGATGTCCTGGTGGCGCTGGCCGATCACCTGGAGATCGACGGTCAGCACCAGCGCCGAGCATTTCGCCGCGATCGCGCGTTCGATCAGCGCCTTGATGAAGCCGCGGTCCTTCATCACGTAGAGCTGGAACCAGAACGGCTTCTCGACGCTGGCGGCGATGTCCTCGATCGAGCAGATCGACATCGTCGACTGCGTGAACGGGATGCCGGCGGCCTGCGCGGCGCGGCAGGCGTGGATCTCGCCGTCGCCATGCTGCATGCCCAGGAGGCCCACCGGCGCGAGCACCAGCGGCATGGTCGAGGGCTCGCCGAGGATCGTCGTCGAGGTGTCGCGCTTGGAGACGTCGACCAGGATGCGCTGGCGGAACTTGATCGCCTGCATGTCCTCGCGGTTGGCGCGCAGCGTCTCCTCGGCATACGAGCCGCGGTCGCAATAGTCGAAGAACGCCTTCGGCACGCGGCGCTGATGCAGCGCGCGAAGATCGTCGATACAGGTGATGTGCTTCATGAACGTGTCCCCGGCCCGTCTCGTATCCGAAAGTCTTGCATCGGAAGATCGAGGGGTCATCTAGCATGGTTGGATGCTCAGCCAAATCGTTTGCGAGGAGGGTGCCATGACGAGGCCGCACGCCGCACCGACACCGGAAGAGATCAAGGAGAAGAAGGACCTCGAGGACGCCCTGGAAGAGGGCCTGGAAGAGACCTTCCCGGGCTCCGATCCCGTCAACGTCACCCAGCCGGCGCCGAGCCGCGCCGACGGCCATGTGAAGCGCTCCAAATAGGGCGGGTTCCGCCCCGTTCATGGTTCCCTAACGGGAAATATAGTGTTAACAATCAGTTAGCGCGGCGAAGCTGGCCCCTATTCCGTAATGATTAATCACATTTTTTGAAGCCAAGTTAGCCGCGATGGCCTTATAAGACCTCAGCAAATCAGGGATGCGGGGCCCGTTCGGGCACTCCGTGGTTGTAGAGGGGATTCCCTGGTTGTTGCGTGGGGGACGATATGAGCCGCAAATATTTCGGGACGGACGGGATTAGGGGCCGCGCCAACGGACTGATCACGCCGGAGCTCGCGCTCAAGGTCGGCCAGGCCGCAGGCCTTGCGTTTCAGCGCGGTGACCACCGCCACCGGGTCGTGATCGGCAAGGACACCCGCCTGTCCGGCTACATGATCGAATACGCGATGGTCGCCGGCTTCACCTCGGTCGGCATGGACGTGCTGCTGGTCGGCCCGATGCCGACGCCGGCGGTCGCGATGCTGACCAAGTCGATGCGCGCCGATCTCGGCGTGATGATCTCGGCCTCGCACAATTTGTTCGAGGACAACGGCATCAAGCTGTTCGGTCCGCAGGGCTTCAAGCTCTCCGACGACGTCGAGAAGCAGATCGAGCAGCTGCTCGACGAGCCCATCGAGAAGCGGCTGGCACAAAGTGCCAGCTTGGGCCGCGCCCGCCGTATCGACGGCGTGCATGACCGCTACATCGAATTCGCCAAGCGCACGCTGCCGCGCGATCTGTCGCTCGAGGGCCTGCGCGTCGTGATCGATTGCGCCAACGGCGCCGCCTACAAGGTGGTGCCCGAAGCGCTGTGGGAGCTGGGCGCCGACGTGGTGCCGATCGGCGTCGAGCCCGACGGCTTCAACATCAACAAGGATTGCGGCTCGACTTCGCCGGAAGCGCTGTCGAAGAAGGTGCGCGAGATGCGCGCCGACATCGGCATTGCGCTGGACGGTGACGCCGATCGCGTCATCCTGGTCGACGAGCGCGGCCATGTCGTCGACGGCGACCAGCTGCTCGCGGTGATCGCGCAGAGCTGGAAGGAAGACGGCCGGCTGTCGCGGCCGGGCATCGTCGCCACCGTGATGTCCAATCTCGGGCTCGAGCGCTTCCTGAAAGGGCAGGGGCTCGATCTCGTGCGCACGCCGGTCGGCGACCGCTACGTGCTCGAGCAGATGCTGAGCGGCGGCTACAATCTCGGCGGCGAGCAGTCCGGCCACATCATCCTGTCCGACTACGCCACCACCGGCGACGGCTTCGTTGCCGCCTTGCAGGTGCTGGCCGTGGTGCAGAAGTCGCGCCGGCCGGTGTCGGAAGTCTGCCACCGCTTCGWTCCGCTGCCGCAGATCCTCAAGAACGTCCGCCACAAGGGCGGTAAGCCGCTCGACGATTCCGACGTCAAATCGGCGATCTCCGACGGCGAGAAGCGCCTCAACGGCCATGGCCGCCTGCTGATCCGCTCCTCCGGCACCGAGCCCGTGATCCGCGTCATGGGCGAAGGCGAGGACCGCATCCTGGTCGAGGACGTCGTCGACACCATCGTCTCGGCGCTCGGACAGGCGGCGGCCTGAGCTCGTAGCCATCCTTCGAGACGCCCGCCTTTGGCGGGCCCTCAGGATGAGGTCTTGTTTCTCGGCGAAATCTGAAACTCTCATGGTGAGGAGCCCTCTCGAACCATGCAGGCCGCGCGGCTTCGCGGTGAAACCGGCCGCGAAGCGCATCCCAGCCATCGACGTTTGGCGGTGGTTCCACCGCCACTTGCATCGTAGTTAGGCGGATGCGGCGGTTCGCCGCGCCTCCTGGGATTGGTCCGTTGAACAAGCCTGTCGTCGTCTCTGAGGAAACGCTGACCGAGCCCGTCGTCGTCAACGACGTCGCGCCCGCTGCCGCCAGGGCTGCGGGGCCGGCCTATGTCGTGCTCGCCGGCATCAGCTTCTCGCACTTCCTCAACGACACCATGCAGTCGCTGATCGCCTCGGTGTACCCGATCCTGAAGGACACCTACGCGCTCGACTTCGCGCAGATCGGCATGATCACGCTGGCCTTCCAGTTCACRGCCTCGCTGCTTCAGCCGTTGGTCGGGCACTACACCGACAAGAAGGCGCAGCCTTATTCGCTGGCGATCGGCATGGCCTCGACCTTCTTCGGTCTCCTGCTGCTCAGCGCCGCGCACCAATATCTCGTCATCCTCGTTGCCGCTGCGCTGGTCGGTCTCGGCTCGGCGGTGTTTCATCCGGAATCCGCGCGCATCGCGCGGCTCGCCTCCGGCGGCCGCTACGGCTTTGCGCAATCGGTGTTCCAGCTCGGCGGCAGTTTCGGCACGTCGATGGGCCCGGTGCTGGCGGCGCTGATCGTGGTGCCGTTCGGGCAGGGCAGCATCGCCTGGTTCTCCTCGATCGCGTTCCTTGCCATCGTCGTTCTCTGGCGCATCGGCCGCTGGTACGCGCCGCAGATCAAGGCGAAGAAGACGGCGGCGGTCCAAGCCCATCCTGATGCGCCGAGCTCGCGCCGCGTCGCGGTCGCGCTCGCCGTGCTGGTGGCGCTGCTGTTCTCAAAACAGCTCTACGTCTCGAGCCTGTCGAGCTACTACATCTTCTATCTGATCGACCGCTTCGGCGTGTCGACGCAGGCCGCCCAGATCTATCTCTTCGTCTTCCTTGCCGCGAACGCGGTCGGCGCGTTTCTCGGTGGTCCGCTCGGGGATCGCTTCGGGCGCAAGATCGTGATCTGGATCTCGATTCTGGGCGCGCTGCCGTTCACGCTGGCGCTGCCCTATGCCGGGCTCTACGCCAGCGCGGTGCTCAGCGTCATCATCGGCCTGATCATCTCCTCGACGACGTCGTCGATCATCGTGTTCGCGCAGGAACTGGTGCCGCACCGCTTCGGCATGATCTCCGGCGTGTTCTTCGGCGTCGCCTTCGGCATCGGCGGCCTGGGCGCGGCCGTGCTCGGCAAGCTCGCCGACCACACCTCGATCGAGTTCGTCTATCAGGTCTGCGCCTATCTGCCGGCGATCGGGCTGCTCGCGGTGTTCCTGCCGAAGCTGCCGCGGCAGACGCGTTAACGGATCCTGTTTCGCTGCATTGCGGCTTCATACATTGTTAGTAATTGGGACGCGAGGCGCTGCATTTTTGCAATGCGACCGCCGCATCCCGCG
>NZ_JBFUES010000223.1:0-8769 GCF_056403875.1 Bradyrhizobium sp. P2_E8 | reverse complement strand
CCACGGGCATGACCACGCCCTCGATCCAGGGCGCGTGCTCGCCGGTGAAGGTCGTCGTCGCCAACACCTCGTTGGCGGGGTCGACATGCATGTAATACTGCTCTGAACGATGCTCGAAACTCTTCAGACCCTTCATGATGGGGTCATCCGGCTTCGTCAAGTCGACCTTGTAGTCGATGATGTTGCCGGGATGCGCAACCCACTGCCCGCCGCAGAGGAACTGGTAGTCGACGGAATCGCGGAACGCGTCGCACATGCCGCCATGATGGCCGGCGAGCCCGACGCCGTCGCGCACCGCCGCGCAGAGATTGAGCGCTTCGGCCTTCTCGATCTTCGACATGGTGTAGATCGGGATGATCAGCGACAGATCGTGGATCGCGGGATCGGCGAACGCCGCCGTCGTGGTTTCGACCCGCACCTCAAATCCTTCGGCCTTCAGCCAGCCGCGGATCATCGAGGCACAGAGATCCGGATCGTGTCCCGGCCAGCCACCCCAAACAATCATTGCCTTGCGCATGTTTCTGTCCTCAGTCGATCTGTCCGGTTTCGCGTCCGGCCGGCAGCATCGCCGGCCGCTCGACGCGGCTCTCGATCCTGACGCGCCGGCCTTCGTCGGCGGAGGTCTGGAACGCCTCCATCACCTCCAGCACGTGGAAGGCAAGCGCCCCGCTGGCGCGGTGCGGCCGGTTGTTCAGGATCGCGGCAGCCATGTCGGCAACGCCGATCGAGCGGAACTCGCCGTCGACATGGCCGTGCGTCAGCGGCACCGTCTCCCATTCACCGCCGGTCTTTGCCACCTGCACCTCGCCGCCGAAGCGGTTCGGGTCCGGCACCAGCATGCTGCCCTTGTCGCCATAGATCTCGATCGGCGCGTGCCGGTGCTTCGGCACGTCGAAGCTCATTGCGATCGAGACGACCGCCCCGCTCTCGAATTCGAGCGTGCCCGCCACGTGGGTCGATACCTCGACCGGAATCAGCGTGCCGTTCATCGGCTGGCTGGTGACCACGCGCTCGGATTTCGGACGCGCGGTCGAACCCATCACGCTTGCGACCGGGCCGAGCAGCTGCACCAGATCGGTGATGTAATACGGCCCCATGTCCAGCATCGGCCCGCCACCGCGCAGGTAATAGAAGCCCGGCGCCGGATGCCAGCGCTCGTGGCCGGGGCAGCCGAAGAAGGCGCTGCCCGCAACCGGCGTGCCGATCGCACCGTCGTCGATCAGCTTGCGCGCGGTCTGGTGTCCGCCGCCGAGGAACGTATCCGGCGCGCAGCCGACGCGAAGGTTCTTCTGCGCGGCGAGATCCATCACCTTTGCCGCCTCCGCGACGTTGATGCCGAGCGGCTTCTCGGAGTGGACATGCTTGCCGGCATTGAGCACGGCGAGGCTGACGTCGGTGTGGGCGAGCGGCACGGTGAGATTGATGACGATCTCGACGTCGTCGCGCCTCAGCAACTGATCGACCCGCATCCCGGGCAGGCCGAAGGCCGCGCCCTGGCGCTCCGCGGCATCGCTGCGCATGTCGGCGAGCGCCTTGACCTCCATGAAAGGAAAGCGCTGGGCCGCCTTCAGATAGGCGGTACTGATATTGCCGCAGCCGATGATTCCGATACCTATTCTTCTCATTGTGATCTCCGTGAGATACCGTTCATCCCTTGACCGCGCCTGCGGTGAGGCCGGCGACGATGTGCTTCTGCGCCAGAAGGAAGAGAACGACCGTCGGCAGGATGGTCAGCGTGATGAAGGCCAGGATCAGGTGCCACTCGGACGAATACTCGCCTTGATAAACCATGATACCGAGCGGCCAGGGATACAGCGCATCAGTGTTGAGCATCACCAGCGGCAGCAGATAGGCGTTCCAGCTGTTGACGAAGGTGATGGTGCCGACGGTGGCAAGGATCGGCCGTGACAGCGGCAGCGTCACGTAGCGAAAGAACTTGATATAGCTGCAGCCGTCGACCAGCGCGGCTTCGAGCAGTTCATAGGGAATGTCCTTGAAGAAGCGCCGCAGCAGCAGCACGCTCATGGCCAGGCTGAACGCGACCTGCGGCAGCGCGACGCCGAAATAGGTATCGAGCAGCCCGAGATCGCGCACCTTGATGAACAGCGGCAGCACCGCTGTCGCGGCCGGAAACAGCAGGCCGAGCGTCAGATAGCTCAGCAACATCGAGCTGCCGTAGAACCTGACATGGGCGAAGGTGAACGCGGCCATCGAGGCCGTGATCAGGGTCAGGATCACCGCGAGCGTCGAGATGACCAGCGAGTTGCGGAGCAGTTGCCAGTAGCGCGCCGAGAACAGGATGTCGGCATAGTTCTGCCATTCCCAGTGCCTGGGCAGGCCGAACGGATTGACGCGCAGCTCACCGAGCGACTTGAAGCCGCCGAGCAGGGTCGCGAGCAGCGGCACCAGCACGAAGATGGCGATCACGGCGAGGAACAGCGCCTTGAACAATATTGCGGGATCGAACGGGGTGCGGGTGGTCTCGGCGTCATTCATCGCGCATGAACCATCGCTTGTAGGTGAAGGCAAAGGTCACGCAGATCACGAACAGGATGACGCCGATGGCGCTGCCATAGCCGACGCGCATGCGGGAGATGCCGTTGTTGTAGAGGAAGCTCACCATCGTGTTGGAGGAATCCGCAGGTCCTCCGCGCGTCAGCGGCATCACCAGGTCGAATAGCTGCAGCGAACCGATGATGGCGAAGAACACGGAGAGCCGGATCGTCGGATAGAGCAAGGGGATGACGACGTGGCGGAGCGTCTGCGACCGCGTCGCGCCGTCGATGGTGGCCGCCTCGACCAGGCTCTTGTCGAGCCCCTGGAGTGCGGCGATGAACAGCATCATGTGGAAGCCAAAATACTTCCAGACGATGACGATCAGCACCGCCAGCATCGCCGTGTCGGTCGAGGCCAGCAGATGCGGCGCCTCGGCGCCGAAGGTGCGCCAGATCGAGGCGACCAGGCCATAATCGCCGTCATAGACGAACGAGAAGATCAGCCCGGTTGCGATCTCCGCCAGAATGTAGGGCATGAAGAACAGCATCCGCAGCGCCACTGCGCCGCGGAAACGCTCCGCGAGCATCAAGGCCAGCGTGAGCGCAAGCGGCAACTGTACCAGCAGCGAGACCGCGGTGATCAGCCCGTTGTTGCGCAGCGCGAGCCAGAAGGCGCGCGTCTCCAGCACGAAGCGGTAATTGTCGAAGCCGATCCAGTTGGTCGGCCTGCCAAAGCCGTTCCAGTTGAAGGCCGAGTACCAGGCGGCCTCGCCGATCGGCAGCACCACGAACAGCGTGAACAGCAGCAGCGCCGGCGGCAGGAACAGGATCAGCACCGTGAAGCGGCCGTCCCAGCCGGGACCGCGGACCGCTGTCGACGAGAACGATGGCTGTGCAACGCCTATCGCCGGCGCGCTCGCGATCCGTCGCGCCACCGTCAGTTGCCCTGCTTCCAGGCCGCCTCGATCGCCTTGGCGGCGTCCTGCGGGCTCATGCTGCCGCCGGCGATTTCTGCAGCCACGTCATTGACGACGCGGCCGACCGAGGGGCCGAGGCTCTGGTCATAGAAGTTCTGGTGGTAGTTCGACTTCGCCAGATTAGCCGCGATCAGCTTCATGAAGGAATTGTTGAGGCCGGCATCCGCGCCCTGCACCACCGGAATGATGAAATTGCTCGCCGCAAGCCGCGTCTGCACGTCCTTGGAGATGAAGTATTTCAGGAAATCGACCGCCTCCTTCGGCGAGCCCTTGGTGATGAGCCAGCCGGTGATGCCGCCGAGCGTGTCCGTCGGCGCGCCCTTGCCGCCCGGTACGACCGGAAAGTCGAACCAGCAGATCTTGTCCTCGGAGAGGCCGACCTTGTCGGCGGCGAGCGCGCGCTGCAGATGATAGACGCTGCTGATCGCAAGCGTCATGGCCGCCTTGCCGTCGCCGAAATAGCCGACCGCCTGCGGATTCTTGAAGCCGAGGAAACCGTTCTGGAACGGCTGAAGATCGACGAGCTGCTTGAACAGCTCGCCGGACTTCTGGAAGGTTTCGCCGGCGAAGCCGCCATTCTCGCCGCGCAGCGCCGCGTCGAAGGCCGGCTTGCCGCCGATGCGCACGGCAAGATGCGTCCAGTAGAAGTGTAACGGCCATTTGTCGGCGCCGCCGACCACGATCGGCGTGACGCCGGCGGCCTTCAACGTCTTGACGGCGGCAAGCAGGTCATCCCAGCTCTTGATCCCTGCGGGATCGACCTTCGCCTTGGCCATCAGTTCCCTGTTGCAGAGGAAGCCGACCTGCGACAGCGCGGTCGGCAGACCATAAACGTGGCCATTGCTTGTGAAGGCGGCGAGCGCTGCCGGCGTCAGGCTGTCGCTGTAACCCTTCACGGAATCGGTGATGTCGTCGAGGACGCCAGCCTCGATCTGCGCCTTCAGGACGCCACCRGACCAGCTGTAGATGATGTTCGGCCGATCCTTGGATTGCAGGATGGTCGGCAGCTTGGCCTTGTAGGCCTCGTTCTCGAGGAACTGCATCTCGACCTTGACGCCCGGATGCGACGCCTCATAGGCGCGCGCGACCTCCTCCCAGATCTTCACCTGGGCTGGATTGACCTCGATGTGGAGCCATTTCACCGTCGTGTCGGCTGCGGCAGAGTTGGCCCAAAGCAGGCATGCGGCAGCGGCGAGTCCTAGCTTCCGGAGCAGTCTCATCACATTCCTCCCGATCGGCTCTTATTCTTTGGCTGCAATCCTGCCTTCGATTTTTGAGGTACGCAACTAAAATTCTGATCTATGGACCTCACGGCGGTAGTCGCTAAGGTTGGCGGGACAACCGGGCGGCGCATCGCACCGCCCGCAACGCAACATAAGAGGTGCCCATGGCCGCCGTTTATTCCGACCTTGCCGGCAAGGTCGTTCTCGTCACCGGTGGCGCTGCGGGAATTGGCGCTGCGATCGTGCGGCACTTCGCGCAGCAGAAATCCAATGTCGTGTTCTTCGACATCAAGGCCGACGAGGGCCAGCGCCTGGCACGCGAGTTGTCGGATCAGGGCCTGGCTGCGCATTTCCAGCGCGTCGACCTGACCGACATCGCCGCGTTGCGCGCCGGCGTAGTCGAGGCCCGCAAGGCGCACGGCGCGATCAGCATCCTGATCAACAACGCGGCACATGACGAGCGTCACAACACCGAGGAGATGACGCCGGAATATTGGGACGACCGCGTCGCGGTGAATCTGAAGCACCAGTTCTTCGCGTCGCAGGCGGTGCTGCCGGACATGAAGGCGGCGCGTGCCGGGGCCATCATCAATTTCGGCTCCGTGTCGTGGATCGCGGGGCAAGGCGGCATGGCCGCCTACACCGCCAGCAAATCGGGCGTGATCGGCCTGACGCGCTCATTGGCGCGCGACTACGGCCCCTACAATATCCGCGTCAACGCGATCGCGCCGGGCTGGATCATGACCGAGCGCCAGCTCGAGAAATGGATGACGCCGGCGGGCGAGATCGAACTGCAGCAGCGACAGTGCCTGAAGCGCCGGCTGGTGCCGGACGAGGTCGCGAAATTCACCGTCTTCCTCGCGTCCGACGAGGCCTCCGCCTGTACCGCTCAGCATTATATCGTGGATGGCGGCTGGGTGTGAGGCGCTTTGACGCTGGCGGTCGCATCAGGGCGCGACACAGCCGCCGATTGCGCCGCAACACCACTTGCGCCGCAGCATTCAAAAATGAGACTGCCCGTCAAACCGGAAGAGGTGCGCACGCAGGCACCGCCTTCGACTTCGGCTAGCTTCCCTCCAAAGCCGGGGCCGCTCGAGAGCCACCGGCGTCGCGCCCGGTTCGGCGCGGCAAAGCGACGACACAGGGAGGAGCACAATGTCGAAATGCAGTGTGGGGCTGCTCGCGCTGAGCAGCCTGTTTCTTTCGGGCGCGGCGATCGCCCAGGAAAAGATCAAGGTGGGCGTGACCGCAACCCTCGAAGGCACCTACACGGTGCTCGGCGAGGACGGCATGCGCGGCCATCAGACGGCACTCAACGTGCTGGGCAAGAAAATCGGCAACAAGGAACTTGAGTTCATCGTCGCGTCAACCGACGCGACGCCGGATTCGGCTGTGCGCGCCGTCCGCAAGCTGATCGAGCAGGACAAGGTGCAGATCCTGCTGTCGCCGCTCTCCGGCGACGAGGGCATCGCGGTGAAGAACTTTGCAAAGACCCATCCCGAGCTGACTTTCATCAATGCGGCGTCCGGCGCCCAGGAAACGACCTATGTCGATCCTGCCCCGAACTTCTTCCGCTACAACATGGACGGTGCGCAGTGGCAGGTCGGCCTCGGCAAATACGCCTATGACGAAAAGAAGTATCGCAAGATCGCGACCGTGGGCGAAGACTACTCCTTCATCTACACCCAGGTGTTCGGCCTCGTGCTCGAATTCTGCGGCGCCGGTGGCCAGGTCACCAACCGGCAATGGGTGCCGCTCGGCACCAAGGACTTCGCCTCCGTCATCGCCGCGCTGCCCGACGATGTCGATGCCATCTATCTCGGACTTGGCGGGGCGGACGCCGTCAACTTCCTCAATCAGTATCAGCAGGCCGGCGGCAAGGCGCATCTGATGGGAGGTTCCATCATGATCGACCAGACCATCCTGTCGTCAAAGGGGAATGCCAAGAATGCGCTGATCGGCACCATCGCGGCGAGCGGCCAGGCCGATACCTGGGAGGATCCAGGCTGGCAGAAGTTCGTGAAGGCCTATCAGGACGCCTTCCCGCCCAACAAGCGCTTTCCAAGCCCGTCACTGCTTGCAACCAACTACTATGGCTCGACGATGGCCTTGATCCTGGCGCTGCGCGAGGTCAATGGCGATCTCAGCGACAACCAGTCGAAGTTCAGGACTGCGCTCGCGAAGATCGAGCTCGACGCGCCGAACGGCAAGATCAAGCTCGACTCCAATCGTCAGGCGATCGGCACCAACTTCGTCACCGAGGTCGTCGATGACGGCAAGGGTGCGCTGTTCAGCAAGGTCGTGAAGGTGATCCCGAACGTGAACCAGACGCTCGGCTACGATGCGGCCGTGTTCTCGAAGATCGGGCTCCCGAGCCGTAGCGTGCCGGAATGTAAGAAATACTGACGCATCGCATCGACAGCACATGAGCGGGGAGCGACTTGCTGACGCGGGTGCTCTCCGCTCTTGCAATCTCCGCGGCGTTGTTGAACGCTGGCTGAAAAGACAAGAACATTCGGGAGGGAAGGCATGAGCCGTGCGCTCGCCGTCTTCCACGGCCGGTTCGGTCGGGCGACGGTTTATCAGTTGAACCGCCCTTTCAATATCCACGCCCATCGTGAAGGTCATCTGATCTTCCATGTCGGCGGCATGCCCGCATGCATCGATGTCTGCGCCGGCCACTACGATCTCAGCGAAACCTCCGTCGTTGCCGTCAATCCCTGGGAGCCGCATAATTTCCTGCCGACCGACCTCGACGGCGGCGCGATCTTCTTCGTGCTCTACGTCAATCCCGAATGGTTTGCGCCCGATGCACCGGGTTCCGACCGGCTGCGCTTCGGCCGCACGCATTTCAAGCGCACCGTCGCGCTCGACAAGCACATCCGGCGGACCGCCGCCTTGGTGTGCGGCGCACCATCGCTCTCCAGCCTCGATTCCGAACTCCGGCGGCTGATCGACATCTGCTACGACGAAAGCTGGCAACAGGCCGAGACCGCGCGCGATGCGCGGGCAAACGGCTCCGTCACCGATTTTCGCGTGCGCAAATGCATCAAGATGATGTCGGAGAGCCCCGGCGCCGAGATCGAGCTCGACACGATCGCGCGCGAGTCCGGCCTGTCGCGGCCGCACTTCTACCGATTGTTCCGCGTCCAGACCGGCGTCACGCCGAACCTCTATCTCAACACGCTGATCATGGAACAGGCGCTCGAAGCGCTGGTCGCCAGCGAGGCACCGATCGCCGATATCGGCTTCGATCTCGGCTTCTCCTCGCAGAGCGGCTTCACCCGCTTCTTCGCCGCCAATGTGGGGATGGCTCCGACCGACTATCGTCGCGCCGCCAAGGTCTTGCGCGCCTGACCGCCGCGCGAAAAGATACTCACGATCAAACGTCCCTCTCCAAGCCCGGCTAGGATGAGCGCAACGCGATCCCGAGATGGTCGCGACGACGGGAGCGCACGTTCATGGCGAGGCAAGCAGCCACTGCAAGGCTGTCTGACCTGCATTCGGTGGAGCTTCGGCGCGCTGCCTTCACAAGCGGGCGGCGCCCATGAGCCGTTTCATCGAACGCCATCCCGTCTGGGCGCTGATCGTGATCATCGCGATTGCCGTCGCGCTCTGGCTGGTCTTCGCAGTCTGGCCGCCGGGCCTCGAGGAGGCGATCGGCCGGAAGCGCGTCTTCCTCAACGCCGTCTTCAACGGCGTCACGCTCGGCGGGCTCTACTTCCTCGTCGCGAGCGGCTTCACGCTGATCTTCGGCCTGATGCGCAACGTCAACCTGGCGCACGGCTCGCTCTATCTGTTCGGCGGCTATGTCGGCTACGCCATCAGCACAGCCACCGGCTCCTGGCTCCTCAGCTTCATCCTTGCCTTCCTCCTCACTGCACTGGTCGGCGTGCTGCTCCAGGTGATCGTGTTCCGGCGCATGGAGGGCCAGGACCTCAGGCAGACCATGGTGACGATCGGGCTCTCGATCGTGTTCGCCGACCTGATGCTCTGGGCCTGCGGCGGCGACTTCTACCAGATCCAGACCCCGAGCTGGCTGGTCGGGCCCATGGACCTGCCACTGATCACGGC
>NZ_JBFUES010000222.1:0-8798 GCF_056403875.1 Bradyrhizobium sp. P2_E8 | reverse complement strand
GGCCGGACGACAGCGGAATTTGGTTGAGCGAGCAAGCYGGAATTGCCTTCGGGCAGCGTCGCCTGGCAATTATCGACCTGTCCTCGATGGGGCATCAACCAATGGTCTCGGCCAACGGCCGATACACAATTACATTCAATGGTGAAGTGTATAATTTCCGAGAACTGAAGGCCGAATTGGAGCGTTGCGGAGTTCGGTTTCGTGGGCATTCAGATACGGAAGTTATTGTCGAAGGATTCGCCCAATGGGGCGTCAAGTCGACCATCACCCGCTTGAACGGGATGTTCGCGATTGCAGCGTGGGACAGCCGAGAGCGTCAACTATTCCTGGCTCGTGATCGAATGGGCGAAAAGCCGCTCTATTGGGCGATCTTCGATGGACTCGTTTTATTCGGATCAGAATTGAAGGCGCTGCGCGCGCATCCCGGTTGGAAGCCGAGACTCAATCGTGGAGCGATCGCCGCCTTTCTCCGGCATGGTTATGTGCCGGGTCCATCCACGATCTATGAAGGTGTCTACAAACTTCCGCCCGCCGGGTTCGTCAAGATTGCGAGCGGCGGCGGCCCCGAAGTGGGCGCGTACTGGGATCTGGCCGATGTTGTTTCGCAGGGGCAACGCAATACGCTTCGATCCGACGAAGATGGACTAGTCGATGAGCTCGAGGCGTTGCTGCATGATGCAGTATCGCGGCGCATGATTGCGGATGTTCCGCTTGGCGCCTTCCTGTCGGGCGGCTATGACTCATCTACCGTCGTCGCACTGATGCAGAAGGCTTCGCTGAGACCAGTGAAGACGTTCACCATCAGCTTTGATAACCCTGCGTTCGACGAATCGAAACACGCTGAGGCTGTCGCGCGGCATCTCGGGACCGACCATACAACGTTTCCAGTCAGCGGCGCCGAAGCTCTCGGTGTGGTGCCGAAGTTGGCCGAGATGTATGACGAGCCATTCGCCGACCCCTCCCAGATCCCGACCCAGATTGTTTCCGCGTTGACGCGAAAAAGCGTCACGGTGGCCCTGTCAGGAGATGGCGGAGACGAATTGTTTTCCGGGTATGACCGGTACCAAGCGACGGACAACGTCTGGCGACCGAGCGCGAGGATGCCGCTTGCGCTCCGCCGCCTCGCGGCTTCGAGCATTCGCGCTGTGCCGCCTGGCACTTACAACGACATAGCGCGCTGTGTACCGTACTTTCGGCGCGTGCCACGTGTTGGCCAAAAGGCCCATCGGTTGGCGCAAATCCTCTCGGAGCCGTCGATCGATTCCATGTACTATCACGCCATCTCGCACCACCAGAACCCGGAGACCCTTGTGAAGGGCTCACAAGAGGTGCGGACGGCCTGCTGGCGCCAAGCCCCCGGAATCCTCTTGCCCGATCCGGTGGACCGCATGCGCTACCTGGACATGTGTACGTATTTGCCCGACGACATCCTCACCAAGGTTGATCGAGCCTCTATGGCTGTCGCTCTTGAGGTGCGCGTTCCCTTGCTCGACCATCGGCTGGTTGAATGGGTCTGGCGGCTGCCGACATTTCAGAACGCGCGTGCCCGGCGCCCCAAACACCTGCTCCGGCGGGTTCTTGCCCGCTATGTGCCCGATCGTTTGGTCGAGCGCCCGAAAATGGGCTTTGGGGTTCCGCTCCCGGACTGGTTGCGCGGCCCGTTGCGGAATTGGGCCGAAGACCTGATGAGCGACGCCAGCCTGAGCGAAGGCGATATTTTTGACGTCGATGGCATTCGCTCGCTCTGGGAGGAGTTCTTGAGCGGAGATAATGCGCGCTATTTCCTCATCTGGAATATTTTGATCTTTCAAGCGTGGCATCGCAGGTGGCGTTACGCACCGGTGGCGGACACCGGTGCAAGACGCGAGGCATCTCTTTTGAATTGAAGTCATATCTACTCGAAAGTCGCCGGACTGTTATTCCTATTGCGGTCCGCTTAGCTCGGGGTGTCAGATGCGAATTCTCTCGATAGATTTTTCCATTCCCTATCTATTGAAGGATGACGACTATCCGATCGGCGGCTGGGCGGTTCAACTTTCGATATGGCTTCGCGCGCTTGAAAGCGCCGGCCACGAAACCGCTCTCCTGACCTGGAAGGGTGCTTTGGCCCATGTCGGTTCGGGCCAGCAGATCAAACTTATCGAAACCTACGATCCCACGCAGGGACTGCGGGTTGCGAAGTGGTTCTACTCATACATCCCAAAAATCTTCGCAGCCGCCCGCGCCTATCATCCAGACGTTATGATCCAAGGCGCAAGCGCGGTCGATAGCGCCATCATGGCTTTCGTCGCCGGCCAACTCGGGATTCCGTTCGTCCACCGCATCGTCAACGACGTAAACGTCGATGAACGATGCAAACTCGACCTTCGATTTGATGAATGGATAGCCTATTCCTGGGCTCGGCATCGGACAGCCGCATTTCTCTGTCAGAATGAGTATCAACGCGGAAAATTATCAGCACTCTTTCCGAACACGCCTGTTCACATCCTTCACAATGCCGTTGTCGTGGCAGAGGACGCGCCCGCTCCTTTGCCGCGGGCAGAACGCAGATATGTCGCCTGGCTTGGTGTCTTCCGCCATCAAAAGAACTTGCCATTGCTGCTTCGAATCGCCCAGGAACTTCCGGCCATCAAATTCCGCGTGGCGGGGATGCCAGAGCGAGATGCTGACCAGGCGACGCTGGACGCCGTGAATGGCCTGCGCCATCTGCCAAACGTGGAATTGGTTGGCTATGTCCGGCGGGCAGACGTTCAACAATTTCTATCGGAATCGACCATGCTTCTCAGCACGTCGGATTTCGAGGGCTTCTCGAACGTCTTCCTGGAGGCTTTCGCCGTGGGCACACCCGTCGTGACGCGCCGGCAAGTGGATCCGGACTCGATCATCGTGCGGCACAGCCTTGGCGCATCGGCTGAAGACGAGCTGGCACTTTCCAAATCCGTGAAGGCATTCTGGGACATGGGTGAGAATGAATACAACGCATTCGCGCAACGATGTCAGAGCTATGTCAAGGCCAATCACTCGCCGACGGTAAAAGCTCGCGAATTAGTTGCGGCTTTGACGCCTCTTATCGCCAAGTCCAAACGCGCGGGGGCAACCAGATACGAGACAATTCAAATAGAATAGAGCAACCAATGCCGATGGTTCGATGAGTACATCCTTGAGCAGTAGAGCCCCAGCCTCTTATCATCTCGCGTTGCCAGATTCAGCCGCGCAAGCCGGAACCTTCTTCTTTCTGTTGTTCGCTTTCACGTGGCCCATCCAGCGCGTGCCATTTATGACGGACAATTTGTTCGGCATCCAAGGGCTCAAACCCTTCAACCTATTATCAGGAGTGGTCTTAGCTTACCTGGTGTTCGACACTGCGCTCTTACACGCGACCGACAAACTCGAACGAACATCCATCAGAGTTTTTCTCCTGTACTTCGTAACTCTTGCCATCGCCCTCATCCGATCAGTTCCGAACGCGCCCCTTTTTCATGATCGCTTCCCCGACTCATATCCGGAATCCTATTTGGACTTTGTACTATCGGCCTGCATTGTGCCGACCTTTTACACTCTGTCCTTCCTGTTTATCCTTAAGCACATGCGCTCCTTTCAGGAGCTCGAGAGGATCACGACGGTGATTTGCCTTTCGATAGTATTGCTATCAATCGCTTTCGTCGTACTCGTCCTGATGAATCCGTCCGTCCTGCTTGCAGGTGACCGGGGCGGAATGGCTGCGCTGGATGCACGTAGCCGGGGCGAAATGGCCACGTTCTGCGAAACGTACTTTGGAGTCCATTACAATGTGATTGGAACCATATATATAAGCACCGTACCCTTGTTGCTCTATCGAGCTCTTACGCGCGGCAATCTCTGGATCGCACCGCTGTGTTTATCGCTCCTGGCGGTTCTTCTCCTCGAGTCACGAAGTGCGCTTGTCACAGTAGCAGCTTCGTGCTCCCTGTTTCTGATCCTGCGGCGCAGGTTCTTCATTTTAGCTCTGGGTGCTGCGGCGGCTGGCGTCGCAACKCTCATTTGGACCGCACCAACCATTGACGCTCTTCTTTCGGTCGGGTTTGGCAGCAGTTCCGACGTCTCGGGCAACGACATGTTCTCGGGCCGTGTCGATTACCTTTGGCTTCCGCTCCTGAGTGAATGGACGAGCGATATCGGCCTGTCCCTGTTTGGCGCTGGTCGCTACGGGATCGTAACGAGTAAACTTTGGGACACAGGAACCCTCATCCACGCCGACCATGCGCATAATGCAATCTTCAACTTCTTTCTCGATTGCGGCATGATTCTAACCGGTGTGCTTTTAATCTTCCTTGTCGTTGGAACAGTTGCTGCCTGGCGAGTTGGGCGACGGTTAAATAGTGACCTTTATTGGGCTCTGTTCGCGTGCATCTTTGGTTGTGGAATTAGTATGGCGACTCAGGGTGACATCCTTCCAAGACTTGACAACATGTATGCATTTCCGATCATTGCGATGATGATCAACCTGGCGCGGTTGCACTATCGGATGCCCGTCATGGTCGATCCCGTCCTACAAAATTGGTCTGACGTGAACTCGACGACGATTCAAAAGTGAAGAGATCGCGAGCGCAGTAGGCGTGTAGGTCGGAAGGTCAGCGCCTGAGCAGTCCGGGGTCTTCTTTGTGGGATCCGACGAGCTCGTCAAGCGATCACGTCAGCGGTGGCACCGGCAGCGGATGGCTAATGCGCGATGCAAACGGCTGTAAGCCCGATGCATCCATTTCGATGTTCGCATACCAAACGGCCAACGGCAGGCCATTCGAATTGTTTCCTCGATACAACGTCAGATTCCACCAGAATGGTGCCCGGGATCGCGTGCCAACTTGCACGCCACTCCGATCCCAGAGCTGATTGCCATCGAACCAAGTCTGCACAAACCCGTTTGGAGACTCGTCCATTCGAAATGTCGTCCTCACGAAATGCCAACGGCCCGTTGCGCAGCTGACATAGGGAGAACTCCAGGTCGTCGGATCGTTATAGACCCAGACGCCATAATTCCCGTTACCAGGATGGAGCGCATGGGTCGGTCCGGAATTGACGCCAGTAGTCTGATCGTGAAGAGCGGGAAGATCACAGAAGGTGCAGTCGAAGGTCGAGCCGGGCTCTATGAAGAAGGCAAACGAGATGTCGCCAATGACCTGCCACGGAATCAGGATCTGAGCAGTATCCAATTGGATCCGATCGATGCGGGGCCCATCGAATGGGGCGGGATCGCCTTTATGCACCTCAAAGCGATACAGATTGAGATAGTTTGGGTCGTTCACCTTGATCAGACTATATGGATAAGCCCCGGCACGACCCTGCAAGGTCCCATCAACGGCAGCAGTCGATATCGTGGCCGGATAAACCAGGTTGCTTCCGCCCCCGGTCGGAAGGTGCTTGTAGGGCGCGACATTGGTCGGCCCCGCACCTGAGCCGAGCCCGCCGATCTTCGGCCTGACATCGATCGCGGTCAGGAAGGCATAGAGTGCCTTGCTGAAATCAAGCTGCTGCTGCGCTGTCAGCTTTGATCCATAGTGCACGAAGGCAACCTGGCGCGAGGTGAAATGACCAGACGCGCTCTTGAGGATCTGAACGGCGCCGACGCTCGCACTGTGGGTGGCGGTGCCAGTGCCGATCGATGAGCCATCGAGAAAGACCTGAAGCTCCGCAGTCGTGTCATTCTGTTGTATTGCCCAATGTCCGACGGTCGAGCCGTAGACGCTCCCGATGGAAATTCCATCCGACGTATTGAGGGCCGCTATGACCTTGCCAATTGCAGAGCCATTGGCCTTGTGACCGATAAAAAGCTTCTCGCCGCTGCACTGGAAGGGACTAATGTCGTCGGATGTGCACTCGTTAAGACAGAAGTGACCGAATGCCGAATTGCCGTCCGTCGCCTTGCCGCTGTTGACCTGGAAGTCAGTCGAGAACCATCCTGTTGCGCCATCGCCTGCGAGGAAATTGTTGGCATTATAGGCAATGGTACCATTAGCAGTGAGGCGGCCTGTGGCTGTGTTGATCCAGTTGTAGCTGCACGCACTCTCGGATGGTGCGGCGAAGCAATAGAACAGATCGAGCGTCGCCCAGACGCCCTTTTGCTTGAGCGTGGTGATCAAGTCATCGACCAGCTGGAGCCAGATGCTGCTCGGTGCAGGCGCGATGGCCGAAGCGAGCGCGTTGGTCTCGTCATTCATGACGGGCATCGATAGCCCTGCGGTCGTCTGCAGGGCGCTCGCGGTTGTCGTGGCCAACAGTCCGGTAAGAACATCGCGCCGTCGCATGTGCCGCCCCCTCACGGATCACGCCTGTGCGGAAAAACTTAGCACCTTTTCCCGCCGCGCGAGCGGTAAACTGACGGCTCGCCTTTCCAGCTATTGGCGAAGGCGATAGGAGCAACTCGCTGGGCGGCGGCGGTCACCGCCACGAACCTCACGAGCGCGTTACAACGGCGCCCACACGGCCGATCCGTCCCGACAACGCACACGGTCTGCCGGACTTTGCTTTCTTCGCGACGAACTTCACCGACGAACTCGGCGAGAGCACGGATCATTTGGCGTTCTCGACGGTGCCCGGTCATTCGCGCTTCACCTTTGCGCCTCGTCATGCATCAGGACATGCAGACGATCCATCGAGCCGGTTCGCGGCACGACCCTTTCGGGTTACCCAGCATTCGCTGCCCGAAGTCACGACGAGCCCAGCGAGGCGAAGTGCAGCCATGATACGGTCGGCTTGGCAAATGCACGAGCTCCACCAGGCGCGCGATGCCATCCTTGCTTCCAAGGGTCARGACGGAGAGTGACTTTATGCGGGTGATGTTTGTGCTCAATTGCATTGGTGCCGCGGGCGCTGAGCGTCACACGTATCAACTTGCAAACGCGCTGGCAGCCCAGGGGGACGTCTGCACACTAGTGGGCCTTACGGGCAGCTATTATTCATCCAGTCGGACCAACCTGACCTCTATCAGACTCAATGGTAATCAGATTTACGACATTGGTACCGCATTTCGCCTCTCACGATTGATCCGCGTCCACAGCCCCGACATCATTGCGGCTATAGACGAGCGGCCACTGCTTTTTGCTTATGTTGCACGACGGCTGGCTGGATCACACGCAAAGCTCGTGTCGATACTCCATAACCCGGAGGTTAAATCCGCGCGAGAGCGGCTACTCCATCCTATTAACCGTCATGTTGTCGCCGGCGTCGACGCAATGATCTACGTTGCCCAGACTCAGCGAAAGCTATGGGAGGATCAGGGGTATTCACCTCCAATTTCCACCGTCATTCGTAATGGAGTGGACTTACGTCGATACTCGCCTGAACCGGTCGCTGAATGGAGAAATCAGATTCGCTCGAAGCTGGGGCTTGGACCAGGCGATTATGTCATCGGCTTGTGCGCCTGGTTTCGGCCGCAAAAGAATCATTGTCAGTTGGTCGACGCCATCCGAATACTCCGAAGTCGAGGGTATCCGGCCAAAGCCCTGTTTGTAGGAACCGGCCCAACGCAAGCAGCTGTTGAGCAATATGCCAAAGCGCATGGGATTCTGGAGCACATTATTTTTGCCGGACACCAGGAAGACGTACGACCCTATACGAGCGCTTTTGACGTTGGCGTCCTCTGCAGCATCTACGAAGCGGCGTCCCTTGTCGCATTGGAAATGATGGCGATGGGTCTGCCAGTCGTTCTCAGCGACGTTGGCAATGCCGCCGAAACGTTACTTCCCGGGAAGACCGGCTTCATTTTCCCTCCCAGGGATACAATGTCGCTGGTCGGCTTTCTCCAGACCTTGTCCGACCCACTTGAGCGAGAGGCCATGGGACGTGCGGCAGCCCAATTTGTGGCTGCGAATTTTTCGGCCGACCACATGCTCGATAGTTACAAGAACTTCCTGACCCGGCTTTTGACGGAGAGCCGTCGATGCGATCAAACACAGGATGCCGCGGCCGCCCGCGTGGGCACGCACGAGCAGAGCAGCCCCCACGGACACTCATCGTAGTGCCAACGCCAACCCGACGTCATGCGGACAGATGACGCGGAAGAGACCTCAGACGGATGCGATTTTCACTGATGGACGTTTGATAGGCCGACGGAGGTCGTTCAGCGACAGATGTTCAATAGACTTCACAGGCAATCTGCGGCGCGGCTCAACGTTGTGGTGGTCACACCCCTTGGCGAAGATGGGCAAGGTGGAATCGATCGCATGATGGATGCCGTCAGACGCGAGTTTCTCGGGCATCCGCGTGACAATGTTGATCTACAGTTCGTGATGAGTCGCGGAGCGAACATATATCTGTCGCCGGTCGTGTTGGCTTGGGCTCTTCTTAGAATTGTTTGGATGCAGGCGTGGCGGGGGATCGATGTCATTCACATAAACGTTGCCGCAAATGCAAGCGCATACAGGAAGTTTGCCGTTGCTTCAGTCGCTTCCGCATTGCGCATTCCATACATCATCCATCTACATTCAGGTGAATTCGGCACCTTCTGGGACTCATGCAACGGACTTACGCGCCGTCGGATAGAAATCCTATTTACTAGGGCCAGCTTCGTAGTTGTTCTTGGTCGGGTATGGTCGGAGCTCGTCGTTTCAAAATTGCCGGAGTTGGCGGACCGCATCGTCGTTATGCCCAATTCGACCAGAACGCAGCGACAGCATTGCCACGCCGATGGTCCGGTCAGAATCCTGTTTCTCGGCCGTCTTACTCCGGCCAAAGGAATTGGAGATCTCCTTGATTCGTTCGAGATAATTCAGCATCGCAATGACTGGCACGCGACGCTTGCAGGTGACGGAGCAATAGCAGAG
>NZ_JBFUES010000221.1:0-8799 GCF_056403875.1 Bradyrhizobium sp. P2_E8 | reverse complement strand
CGTACGAGAAGTCCGCCTCGTTGCGGATAGGTCCGGTGTGCGGCTGCTTGGTGACGAGGTTGATCGCGCCGCCGGCGGCGCCCTCGCCCGAGATCAGCGAGGCCGGGCCCTTGAGGAATTCCACGGCCTCCAGATTGGCCGTGTCCATGATCCGTGAGGTCATGTTCTGCGGGCCGATCTTGATGCCGTTGTAGAGCGTGTTTATCTGGCTGTTGGTGAAGCCGCGCATCGAGAAGCCCGCCGGCTCCCCAGGCGCGTCGCCGGAGGTCACGCCGACCGCACCTTGGGCCACCTCGGACACGGTGCGATAGCCCTGCTCGCGCATGGTCTCGGCGGAGATCACCTCGACGGTCGCCGGCGTCTCGCGCACGGTCAGGCCGAGACGCGAGGCGCTTTCGGCCACGGCGTTGCTGTTGAGCGGCGTTGGCGCCGACGCGGCCGGTACGGCAGGCTTGGGCGCCGCCGATGCGGCCACTGGCCTGCGTGCTGCTGCGCGGCGCGCACTCTGCGCGTCCCGGCCGGCCGGCTTGGCCTGCTTGCGGGACTGGTTGGGCGACACCTCGACAGGCGGCAGCGGTTCGCGGCCCTGCTGCGCCAGCGCGGCGGGCAGATCAAGAACGGTAAAGGATGTCAGGGCGGCGGAGGCGAGCAGGAAACGGCGCGATCGTCCAAGACGAATAGAAAACACAGTGGGACCTCGGTATGACGTCAGTGGCACGTCACAGCGAACGAGGTCTCACCCTGGGCTTGTCAGCCCTCCGATGAAGCCGAATGTCTGTACTCCCCGACCGACATCTTCGCGTGTGACCACGGCTGACGGCAGGTCTCCTGGCTCGCGGGTCGACACCACTTCGTCGCCTTCCCGGGACCGAGGACCCAGTGGCTTCTGACGAAGGATTATCCGCTTACAGTTGCGGGGGCAGCCGCGGCATTGGGGAAACATCCCCGCACCGCATTCCCTTTTCATCCCCTCTCGGGGGAAACCGTCGCGAGCATCTAGGATTACGATCGAGACAGAGTCAATGTACCAGTTGCGGCGTTATTGCCACAGCGACCAACTTCCTTGGAGAGAAGCATGGAAGGCGAGACCTTCCTCTGGCTGATCCGTCATGCGCCCGTCGACGGCATCAAAGGGACGATCCATGCGCCGGACGCGCCCGCCGATCTCGGCGATCGCGCGCAACTGGAAGCGTTGCGGCAGCGCCTGCCGCAGGACTCTGCGAGCTATGCCAGCCCGTCGCGGCGCACGGTCGAGACCGCGCGCGCACTTAGGCTCGACCCGGAGCTGGTGGGCGAGTTCAGCGAGCAGGATTTCGGCGATTGGACCGGCCGGCGGCATGACGACCTCGCCGCAATGGGCGGCGATGCCTACGCGCAATTCTGGGGCGATCCGGCGCGCACACGACCACCGGGAGGTGAAAGCTTTGAGGACCAGGTCGCCCGCGTCCGACATGGGCTGTCACGGATCGAAGCTGGGCCCGCAACGCTCGTCGTGCATTCCGGCACGATCCGCGCCGCGCTGTGCATCGCGCTGGATCTCACGCCGCAAGCCGCGCTGCGCTTCGTGATCGATCCGCTGTCGCTGACCCGGATCGACCGGCTGGCGACCGGCTGGCGCGTCGTGTCGGTCAATCAGCGCGTGGCGTGAGCCGGATCAGGCCGGGCGATCCGGCACATTGGCCTGCGCGAAGGTCGCCATGCCATTGTGAAGGCTGCAGGCGAGCCGCACCAGCGGCAGCGCGATGGCGGCGCCCGATCCCTCCCCGAGCCTGAGATCGAGGCTGATCAGCGGCTGCGCGTTCAGCGCGCGGAGCACCAGCCGATGCCCCTGCTCCGCCGATTGATGCGAGGGCAGCAGGAACGGCTGGCACGACGGATTGAGCCGCACGGCCGTCAGCGCCGCGACCGACACGATGAAGCCGTCGATCAATACAGGGATACGGCGCTGCGCGGCCGCAATGATGGCGCCGCAGATGGCCGCGATCTCGAGGCCGCCAACGGCGCACAGGATTTTTTCGGGCGGCGCACCCGCAACGCCGTGACGCGCAATCGCGGCATCGATCACGTGCGCCTTGTGCGCACGGCCGGCGGCATCGACGCCAGTGCCGCTGCCGGCGATCTCCTCGGCGCTCACGCCGAGCAGGCTCGCCGCGATCGCCGCCGAGGTCGTGGTGTTGCCGATGCCCATCTCGCCGAAGATCAGAAGATCGGGCTGGCTGGCTTCCGCGCGCGCGACGGCGCGCTGACCGGCTTCGAAAGCGAAGGCCAGCTCGGACGGTGCGAGCGCCGCCTCGACACTGAAATCGCGCGTGCCGCTGCGCGGCTTGTCGATGACGATGCCTGCTACCGCCTCCGGCGCCAACGTGCCGGCGTCAACCACCTCCAGGCTCGAACCAAGCTCCCGCGCCAGCACCGAGATCGCAGCGCCACCGGAGGCAAAATTCGCCATCATCGCGATGGTCACTCCTTGCGGATAGGCCGACACGCCTTGCGCGACGATGCCGTGATCGCCGGCGAAAATGATGATCGGCACGCGTGCCGCGCGCGGCTGCTTGGTCGCTTGCAGGCCCGCGAGCTCGATCGCGAGCTGCTCGAGCCGGCCGAGCGCGCCGGTCGGCTTCGTCAGTTGCGCCTGCCGCGCGATCGCCGCCTCGCGATGGACCGCGGAGATTTCGGGACATTTTTGGGTGACCCAGTCGGGGAGCATGCTGCCTCGCTTACGGCCTGCGCTTGAGAATGTAGCTGTCCATGATCCAGCCATGCCGCTCGCGCGCCTGCTGCCGCAGCGCGGCGATGCGCGGCCCTACCTCGGCAAGCGCGCCGGACATGACGATCTGATCGGGCATGCCGAGATAGGCGCCCCACCAGATGTCGAGCCCGGCCGGATCGAGCGACTGGAACGCCGTGCCGCCATCGAGCATCACGACCACGGTGTCGACGCCCTGCGGCCAGCCGCCTTCACGCAAGCGCCGTCCCGTCGTGACCAGAAAGGGCTCGCCGATGTCGTTGAGCGGCAGCGCATGCGCCGCGCACAGCGCCTGGATCGACGTGATACCGGGGATGACCTCGATATCAGGCAAGGGATCGAGCCGGCGCGCAATGCGCAGCGAGGAATCGTAGAGCGAAGGATCGCCCCAGATCAGCAGCGCGACCCTGCCGTCACCTTCGAGTTGGCTTGCGATTGTCCGCGACCACGTCGCGGCGACCGCATCGTGCCAATCGTCCACACCCTTGCGATAGTCCACTTCACCGGCGTCGCGGACGGGAAGGTCGAACTCGGCAATGCGCGTCGTTGGATTGGTGAGCACATCCGCGCAGATCGTCCGCCTGAGATCGGCGAGATCGGATTTCGCTCTCCCCTTGCGCGGGATCAGGATGAGATCGGCCGCGTTAATGGCTTGAACGGCGGCGCGCGTGAGCTGCTCGGGATCACCGCAACCGATGCCTATCAGGGAGAGCGTGAGCATCACGTTCGCGAAGGGCGGCCATCACGGCCGCCCTTTCGCTTGTCTCTTAGGCCGCGTTGTGCAGGCGCGGGGTCACGAGGCCGGGCGCGGTGACGCCGCGCAGCGACTTCGCCAGCGCCAGCACGGCGAGATCGGCCAGCGGCTCGATCACGATGACGAGCGCGTAGGAGGCCGCGAAGGTCGCGATGTTGACGAGGTTGGTCGCGCCAAAGCCGGAACCATAGAGCGCCCAGAACGCGACCCACGCGATGACGCCGGCCTGATAGGTCGTCGAAAGCGCCAGCGCCTGGCGATACCTGAGATCGACATAGGCGGTGTTGCGGGCAACGATCCGTCCGGCGATCGCCTGGATCGCGAACAGCGGCACCAGCAGCGTGGTGACGTTCATGCCGTATTGCGGCAGGTCCGGCGGCTCGAAGAACACACCCTGGAACAGCAGGCCGAACGCAAGGCCGAAGGCCGCCGGCGCTGCCCCGAACAGCAGGAACAGGGTCGAGCCAAGGATGAAGTGCACCTCGGACACGCCGACCGGGAAGTGCGGCAGGATCTCGAAGAAGACGAACACGAGGCCCGTGGTGGCGAGCGTCCGCGCCGCGAACGACGTGATGCCCTGCTCGCGCACGGTCTCGACCGCGAGCTTCAACGCAACGCCGCCGACGGCGATGCCGGTTGCGTAACTCAACACGAGCTTGGCGCCCGATACGACTCCGGGTTCGATATGCATGGTTCAGTTCCTTCCTGCCGTCACACCCGACGGCCTTGGCCACAAAACATGCACGGCCGGTCTCCTGGCTCGCGGTTCACTGGGGTTCTCCGGCCTTCCCGAGCCTTGCGGCCCAGTGGCTGATCGGAGCCCCTCACCGCTTACAGTCGCGGGGGCGGCTGGGGTTTTGGGCGGCGCAACTGTCCGCCCACCCCCATTCCCGATTATGCTCCGGCGGCTTGCACCGCATCGAGCACCATGCCCGTCCTGTGTGCCCCTTTCGCCAGCCGGGCGTCAAGGGCTGAAGGGCGATTGAGACCATCATGACGGGTATTCTCCCGCCAGTGCGCCGAACAGGATCACGGCGGCCGTCGAGGCAGCGCCGCCCCGCGCAAGCTGCTCGGCCAGCTCGGCAATGGTGGTGCGGACCAGCCGCTCGTCGGGCCGGCCGAGGGATTCGGCGAACAGCGCCGGCGTGGTCGGCGCGAGGCCGTGCGCGATCAACTTTGCGGCAAGGGCCGGAAAGGTGCGGCGGCCCATATAGACCACGGTGGTCGCCTCAGGGTCGGCCAGCGCCGCCCAGTTCAGGTTTTGCGGCAGCTCGCCGGTGACGTCGGCCCCGGTCACGAACTGCACCCGGCGCGAGGTATGGCGCCGGGTCAGGGGTATGCCGGCTTGCGCAGCGGCCACGCAGGCCGAAGTGACGCCGGGAACGATCTCATAGCCGATGCCGGCTTCGCGCAGCGTTTCGAGTTCCTCCTCGAGCCGGCCAAAGATGCCGGCATCGCCGGACTTCAACCGCACCACGCGCGCGCCAGTCGCGGCATAGTCGACCAGCAGGCGGTTGACGTGATGCTGCTTGGTCGAAGGCCGCCCGGCCCGTTTCCCCACCGCAACGAGATTGGCGCCGGGACGGGCGAGGTCGAGGATCGCGCCCGAGGCGAGGTCGTCAAAAAGCACGACATCGGCCTCGCGCAGCCGGGCGGCACCCCTGAGCGTGAGAAGCTCGGGGTCGCCGGGACCGGCGGAGATAAAGGAGACAAAACCGCTCACCGGTCCTCCGCGATCAGATGGAAGAACGTGCCGGTGGCGTTGCCCCGGCGCGAACCGGTCTCGGCGATGACCGCACCGGTCGCATCGTGCACGACCGCGAGCGGCGTGTCGGGCTGGGCAAGAATGGTCGAATAGTGGAACTCATGGCCGCGCAGGCGTGCGCCGGCGCGATGTCCCGGCATCGGCGCGGCGAGTTCGGCGAGACGATAGCCCAGATGCATGCGGCGCTTGGCAAAGCTGGTCTCCAGGCCGAGCAGGCCCGCCATCTCATGGCAGACACCGTCGGCGTCGGTCAAAGCGGTTCCTAGCACCATATAGCCTCCGCATTCACCGTGCACCGGTCGCGTCTCGGCGAAGGCGCGCAAGCCGCTGCGAAAGCGCGCGTTGGCCGCGATCTTCCCGGCATGAAGCTCGGGATAGCCGCCGGGCAGCCAGCAGACATCGGCGCTCGCATCGGGCGCTTCATCGGCAAGCGGCGAGAAGGTCGAGATGTCGGCGCCCGCCGCGCGCCAGGCTTCCAGCATATGCGGGTAGACGAAGGAGAACGCGGCATCGCGGGCAAGCGCAATGCGCTGCCCCGGCGGCGTCACGTTCAGACCGTTCGCCGCGGATTGCGGCGACCAGCTGGCTGCCGATCGCAGCACCGCATCGAGATCGACATGCTCGGCGACGAAGCGCGCGGCCTCGTTGATCAGCTTGCCGATCTCGGCCTGCTCCTCCGCCTGCACCAGGCCGAGATGCCGCTTCGGCAGGTTGATCTCGGCATGGCGCGGCAGCGCGCCGAACACGGCGATGCCGGCGTCGTCAAGCGCACGCCGTACGAGGTCTTCATGGCGCTGGCTGGCGACCCGGTTGAGCACGACGCCGGCAAGGCGCACGCCAGGGCGGTAGTCGCGGAGACCCGCAGCGATCGCCGCAGCCGTCTGCGCCTGTCCCGAAGGATCGATCACCAGCAGCACCGGCCAGCCCAGCATCTCCGCAATGTCGGCGGTGGCGCCGGTACCCGAGACGCCACGCGCGGCGACGCCGTCGAACAGACCCATCGAACCTTCCGCGAGGACAACGTCAGCGWCCGCGCCACGGCTGACGAGATGGCTGATCGTCGCGCGATCCATCGCCCAGCTATCGACATTGACGGAGGCGCGGCCCGTAGCGGCGGCATGAAAAGCGGGATCAATATAATCGGGTCCGCTCTTGAAGCACTGCACGTTCAATCCGCGATTGCGCCAGGCGCGCGCGAGCGCCAGCGTCAGCGTTGTCTTGCCGACACCGGAGGCAGGCGCGGAGATGACGAACCCTGCCGGCATCAGGAGGCCTCCGGAAAGCGCGGCTCGGCGCCGACCGGCCGATATCGGCGATCGTAATCGGCGGCATAGAGACGGCTCTCGTCGAAATCAGCCGAGCCCAATGTCTTGCCGACCAGAATGAGCGCGGTGCGCTCCATCTCGCTGCCGACAGCCGCATCGAGCGTTGCAAGCGTGGCGCGGACAATGCGCTGGTCCGGCCAGCTCGCGCGCCAGACCACAGCGACCGGGCAGTCCGCGCCATAATGTGGCATCAGCTCCCCAATCACCTGGTCGAGCAGATGGATCGAAAGGTGAATGGCTAGTACCGCGCCGGTGGCGGCGAAGGCGGCGAGCTTCTCGCCCTCGGGCATCGCGCTGGCGCGGCCTGGCGTACGCGTCAGCACGACGGTCTGTGCGAGCCCCGGCAAAGTCAGCTCCGCTTCAAGTGCTGCCGCGGCGGCGGAGAAGGACGGAACGCCGGGCGTCACGGTGAAGGGAATGCCGAGTGCACGGAGACGACGGAGCTGCTCGCCCATCGCCGACCAGATCGAGAGATCGCCGGAATGCAGGCGTGCGACGTCCTTGCCGTCGGCATGCGCGGCGGCGATCTCCGCGATGATCTCGTCGAGCGACAACGGTGCCGTGTTGACGATGCGCGCGCCCGCCGGGCAATGCGCCAGCACGCCCTCAGGCACGAGCGAGCCGGCATAGAGGCAGACCGGACAGGCGGCGATCAGGTCACGGCCTCGCAACGTCAGCAGATCGGGAGCGCCAGGCCCGGCACCGATGAAATGCACCGTCATGCGCCGTCTCCTTCCGCGATTGCAGCCGTCGCGGTGCGATCCTGCGAGATCACCCGGGTCGCAATCAATCGCGCACGAGGGCCAGCCGCGGCAAGGGCCGCGGCTTCGGCGAGCGATCCCGTGCCGAATTTTTCCGTGATGAGCTTTGACTGCGTCGGCGTGTCGATGCCGGCAAGTATATCGGGCGGCACCGCCTTGATCGGCACGCCGCATTCGCGCGCGAGCTGCTTCAACGCCTCCGCGTCAGCCTTGTCGCTGACGGTCGCCACCGCCGCAAGGCCTGCGGGACCGCCGGCCGCCAGCAGTGCCTCACGCAACGAGGCCAGGGTGACATCCTGCCTGAATCCGAGCCCGGCGACCTTCATCGGACCGCACTCCACTGCACCACGGGACGCGCCGCCTCCCAGGATCGGTAGCGGCCGAGCGGGCCGGCATGGGCGATCTCGACCCGCATCAACTCGCCCCCGTGGCGCTGGTGCAGGTCGCTCAGCAGAGCTTCCGTCTCCAGCGTCACCGCATGCGCAACGAGCCGTGTGCCCGGCGCAAGGAGCGGCCATATGGCGTCGAACATCGCGCCATCGAGACCACCGCCAATGAAGACGGCATCCGGCGCGTCCAGCCCAGCGAGAGCTTCGGGCGCACGGCCCGTGACAACAGCGATCCGATGCGCCAATCCGAACGCCGACGCATTGCTGCGGATATTCGCGGTGCGATCCTCGCGCATCTCGATCGCCGTCGCTGTCCCGCCGCAGAGCACCCACTCGACCGAGATCGAACCCGAGCCGGCGCCGATGTCCCATAACCGTTCGCCCGGGCGCGGTGCCAGCGCCGAAATCGCGAGCGCTCGTACCGGCCGCTTGGTGATCTGGCCGTCATGGGCAAAGAGATCGTCTGAAAGTCCTGCGCTGCGGGGAATGCCCTGCGCTCCCCTCGCCTCCACGGCCACCGCGACCAGGTTTCCGGCGAGATCGCCGGCAACGCCATCGGCACGATGTTCCGCAATGCTTTCGCGCGGTCCGCCCAGCGCGACGAGCGTCCAGAATGCCGAGGCGCCCCATCCGCGCTCGCTCAGCCACTTTGCGAGGTCTCCCGCGGCCTTGCCATCTCGCACGAGGCAAATGATGCGCGCGCCAGCTGCAAGGTGCGGCACGAGGCGCTCGAAGGGCGCAGCATGCAGACCGAGACAGGCAACAGCTTCGAGGCGCCAGCCGAGCCGCGCGGCGGCAAGCGAGAATGTCGACGGCGCCGAATGTGCGATCCACTCGCCCGCCTCGAGCTTCTCGGCAAGGCTTGCGCCGGCGCCGTGCCAGAACGGATCACCGGAGGCGAGCACCACCGTCGGCCGGCCGCGGCAGCCGAGCACGACCTCCGCATCGAACGGCACCGGCCACGGATGGCCGCGCCCGGTCACGCCCGCGAGCGCGAGGTGCCGCCCGCCGCCGAAGACGGTTTCGGCTTCACGCAGCGCCTTTCGGCTTGCCTCGGAC
>NZ_JBFUES010000220.1:0-8878 GCF_056403875.1 Bradyrhizobium sp. P2_E8 | reverse complement strand
GGTCCCGGCTCTGCGTCGCGTCACTGCGTGCCGCGCCGCGTCCGGGACACGAGAGCCTCACTTCATGCCGCCGCCCTGGTCCCGGATCGCGCCGAGATGCTCGTTGATGCGGAAGACGATCAGGATCAGTTCCGCGACGATGCGCGAGAACACGATGCCGACGACGACGCTCGCGATCGACGACAGCAGCACCAGGAAGCCGCCGAACGGGCTGATCGCCATCGCGGCGAGCCCTGAGAAGATGCCGGAGAGGCCGAACAGGCAGATCAGCGCGATCACCAGCCAGTAGAAGGTCTTGATGATCGTCGGCGTGATGAAGCGGTCCCACTGAAACAGGTCGCTGAATGAAAACATCGCTCTCCCCAGGACAAATCGGGCCTTGTCAAATCGGGCTTCGGCCCTCGGTTGATCCGACTCAAGGCCAGGATCGCCGTGTCGAATGTAGCACGAGCCATGCGGGCCGGCGGGTTGAGATTGCCGCAAAGTGCGGCCACAATCTGTCATTTCCGCCAGCAATCCCAAGATGACCCTGACCTTCGAAGATTTCCCGCCCGGCCGGTTCGGAACGTTCGGCCCGCGCCATGTCACCCGCGACGAGATCTTGGCCTTCGCCGCCGAGTTCGATCCGCAACCGATGCACCTGGACGAGAACGCCGCCAGCCAAAGCATGCTGCGCGGCCTGTCCGGCTCGGGCTGGCACCTCTGCTCGCTGATGATGCGGATGATGGCCGACGGCTTCATCACCCGAGCCGCCTCGCTCGGCTCGCCGGGCGTCGACGAGGTGCGCTGGCTGTCGCCGCTCAGGCCCGGCGACGACCTCATGCTGGACGTCGATGTGCTGGAGGCGCGCACGTCGAAGAGCCGCCCCGAACTCGGCATCGTCAAGTTCAAATGCACCGTGCGCAACGCGACGGGACAGGCGCTGTGCGAGATGACCTCGCCGATCCTGATCAAGCGGCGCGAGGGGGCGGTCTGATGCGGTTCTTCGAGGACATCGAGATCGGCCACCGCCGCGAGATCGGCACCTACACGTTCACGGCGGAGTCGATCAAGGTTTTCGCCGCAAAGTTCGACCCGCAGCGCTTTCACCTCGACGAGGAGGAGGGCAAGAACTCGCTGTTCGGCGGGCTCGCGGCCTCGGGCTGGCATGTCGGCTCGGCTTGCATGAGCCTGCTTGTCGCGGACGGCCAACGCCTGGCGCGAGAGGCCGCAGAGCGCGGTGAGGAGGTCGCGGTGTGGGGTCCGTCACCGGGCTTTCGCGACCTGCGCTGGATCAGGCCGGTGCTGGCCGGCGACACCGTCTCTTACGCCAATGTCGTCATCGACAAGCGCACCTCCGCCTCGCGCCCCGGCTGGGGCATTTTGACGGCCCGCACCACCGGCACCAACCAGCGCGGCGAAGAGGTCTACGCCATCACCGCCTCAGCCTTCGTGCCGCTGCGCGTGAAGGGCGCGTAGTTTAGAATTCATCGAGCCGCCCTCTCCCACAGGGGAGAGGGAACACCTTCGCCGAATTGGCGTCGAGTGTTGCCCGCGCGCTATGGACGCTATTCCGGACGGCTGCCATAAGCCTGCGCGACATGGTTACCCGCGAAGCAGTTGGCGGAACCATCGAGTTGCTAACCAATTATGAACCTGTCGCTGTCTATTTGAACGAATAGGCAGAGGACAGGGGACGAGGACCATGGCTGACCGCGGCGCACTCAAGTTTGTTGGATTTATCTTTGCTACCGCGACGCTGGCCGTGATGCTGGTCGCCGGCATGGTGGTGAAGGGCTATGCCGATGGCGCCTACACCCTGGAAGCCTCGACCGTGGAAGCCGCCCGGTAAGACTTCGTTAACTATTCGGGGCCGGCGTCCGGCCTCCGCTCATCGGCTATAGAYGAACGCCAGCACCGCGATCGCAACCGCCAATAATCCAACGAAGCGTAGCATGATCGTGCCGAACTGGTTCGGCGCGGGGCGCAGCGGTATGGGGTCCGTGGTATCGGGCCGAATGCTTTCCATCTGAAATATCCCCCGGGCCCGGCAGTAACACCGACGGGCGCTTGGCATTGGTCGCGGGGGAGGGGCGGCGGGTTCAAAGCCAAATCCTCCGCCGTCATGCCCCGGCTTGACCGGGGCATCCAGTACGCCGCGGCCTCTCGGCTCTTGCCTCACGGTCTCTGGAATACTGGATCACCCGCCTTCGCGGGTGATGACGCCTAGCGTGAGGAGCGTGCGCGCACCCATCACACCCCCAGAATCAAAACCGCCGCGCCCCTTTCGGAACGCGGCGGCCGGTGATGCCTGGTGCTAACCGATCAGCTGTTGCGCAGGCCGTCGGCGGCGCGCTTCCACTGCGCGACGTTGTCGGCGATCATGCGGGTCGACTTCATCGCGGCCTGGCTGAGCTGGGCGTAGCCGGAGATCTCGCGCTGGACGCGCTGGCCTTCGGCATGGAGCAGGTCGCGCAGGCTCTCGAGTTCGGAGATCAGGTTCTCGATCTCGGCGAGCGAGGTGCCGGCGACGCGCTGGATCAGCGAGTTGACGTTGGTGACGGTGGCCTCCGCGCTCGGATCGAGCGCCGGTGCGTCGGTGGTCGTCGCCGCCGGACGGCGCAGATAGGCGATGTCGTTGCGGACGAAATCGCGGATGCCGGCTTCGACTTCCGTCACCGCGGCGAGATTGCTGTCGACGGCGGTCTCGGTCTCGGTGGCTTCGATCTTGTCCGGACGAATGGCGTTCATCGTTGTTCCCCTGTTCGCGTTGAGCGCAGCGCGAGTGTCCCCCGCACGACGATGTCTGTAAGGCAATCCGCATCAGGGCGTCGGATTTTGACCGTAACTGGGCCGAGATGCGGCAAGGGCGGACCATTCGGGGGTTTTGCCGTGGCGTATGGTTAGGAATGTCTGAACGGCGGCCGCGGCGACGACAGACATATCCCCTCATGGTGAGTAGCGCGCTCTTCGCGCGCGTCTCGAACCATGCAGGCCCGGCACTCGCCGCGGGGGCCTCGATCCTTCGAGACGCGCTCCTTTGGAGCGCTCCTCAGGATGAGGAGGGAGTGACGCGCTGGGTTAGCGACTACCAGCTCTTCTTGAACCCCGCTGTCAGGCTCTTGTTGATCGCGCCCTGCGAGGTCTCGCCGACCGAGCCGGAGACGGTGACATTGTCGAACAGCTTTTGCTCGGCGCCAAACTTGCGCAGCCATTTGTCGTCGGTGGTCGACAGCGTCTGGCCCGCGGTGACGCTTGTGCCGGTATCGGTGAGGGTGACCTTGGCGGACTGATCGGTCTCGTAGTTGCGGGTGATGTGACCGCCGATGCCGGGGACCGCGGTCGTGCCCTGCTGGTTGACGCTGTAGCCGTTCTGGAGCGTCAGCGACGTGTCGCCCGACAGCGGCATCGATTTGGTGAGGGAGGCGCCGATCTTGCTCTGCTCGGCGCCTGGATCGACGCGGGCTTCCACCGCCGTCTTGTCCCAGATCGGGCCCGCTCCCGGCGCGGTCGCGGCCGCCCAGGCGCTGCCGGAGGATTGCGGCAGGCTGCCGCCATTGGCGGCCTTCTGCGCCAAGAGCTCGGACATGGTCCGCGGCTCGCTCGTCACCGTCATGTCGGCGCCGATGCGGGCGTCCCAGAACGAGGAGACCGACTGCTTCACCGTCACCGCCGAGGAGCCATTGGCTTTGGCGTTCGACGACCAGTTCATCCCGTCATTGGCGGCGGCCTGCGCGCGCTTCTTGGCGGCGATGAGGTCGTTGAGCGTGCCGGCGTCGATCGCGAGCTGGCTCCAGTCGAGCTTGTCGACGTCGATGCCTTTGAGCACGTCGGGGTCGTTGACGTCGGGGGCTTCGGCTGCCTCGGCCTCGTCGTCGGGCGTGGCCGCGGGTGGGGAAAAGGGCGGAATGATCTGCGCCGAAACCGTCAGAACCGAGCCCAGAATAAACGCGGCCGCCAGCACCGGCAGCCTGGTCCAGCCAAAACCTGTCGAGAATTCCATCGTCCTGCCCGCGAACCCCAGCGCATGCTCTCCGATAATATATATCGGCCTTCCGCAATGACCATGCGCCATTCCACGCAAAGGATGCTGATCTATCGTTGCGAAATTGTGGCGGCTCGCCTGGAGACGCGAACCAACGGGCCGCGCGAAAGGCGCGCGCCCGACGACGGGCTTCCGGCACGACGGCATCCGGCGGGGCTGGAGGCCAGGACGTCGCGCCACGCGTCGTCATCGGTCCCGAAGAGCGGGGCCCGTTGGCGTCTCCCCTCAGCCGACGCTGCTCATCTTCGGCAGATGAATGGCGCGGCCGAGTGCCTGCTCGACCAGGTCGAAGGTGTCGATCAGCACGCGCAAGCTGACGAGCTTGCCCGCCCTGAACTGGGCGAACTGCGCGACCCGCAAGGAAATCGGCTTGTTGGAATCCAGCGCCGTCAGCGAATAGCGCAGCATCGAGGCGGCGGAATCGACGCCGAGCATGATGCTCTCGCGGTCGAAGCGGCGGACCTGGAAATTGTCGGCGAGCTGGCGGATGACGTCGAGCACGGCGTCCTTGCCCTGGCGCGCGCCGAGGAACGGAAACATGTCGATCGGGCCGTAGAGCGCCCATTCGACGTCCTCGTCGATCAGGGTCTCGATATCCTCGAAATGCCGGTCGTTGATCGCGCGGTGCAACGCGCGCGAGAAACGCCAGAGGCTGTGCTCTGTCATTTTGGGCAGTCCTGAAGCTGGCTTGCGAAAAACGGAAAACAGCCCGATGCACAGGAAACGTGCCGCGGGGCCGCTCAACTCATTTGTATACGAACAAAATAGGAGATTTCAGCCGAAACGCAATTCACGTTTTCGCAATGCACAATTGACCGCGTTTTGTGAGATTTACAATAGAACCCCGTAATCTTCCGGTCGTTGGCTTGTGGAACCCGAACTGCGCCACATCCTCGGTGTCGTCCTGGTGAAAGCCAGGACGACGCCGCGAAGAGCGCGGTCGGGATTAGCCCCCGTCCACCCCCGCTCCCACGATCAGCGGCCCGATCTCGCGCTCCAGCACCTGCTGCACCAGATCGTAGGAATCGATGATCTCGCGGATCTGCGCCACCTGTCCGTTGCGGAAGGTGTAGAACACCGCGATGTCGAACTGCACGACGCGGTCGTTGCTGCGCTTTCTGAAATAGGTGTGCATGTAGGTCGCGACCTCGTCGCCCTCGGCGACGATGTGCGGCGCCTTGTAGCGGACCTCCGAATAGCGCGACCAGACCGTCTGCCAGAGCGCGCGCAATTCGGCCTTGCCGTGGCGCGGCACCATATGCGGCAGGATGTCGATCGGCGCGTGGGTGAGGAAGTCGACGTCGTCGGTACAGCACGACAGCGCGGCCTCGATGTCGCCGCGCGCGAAGGCGTCGAGCAGATGCACGACGCGCTGGCGATTGAGCTTCTCGACCGTCATTCCGCCCGTCCTCATTGGCCGCGTGGCGTTGCGCAACGCTAACGCGCGGTTTCGCGTAGCGGCAATCCGCAAAACCACAGGGGTGTTGCAGTCGATATGACGCGCAAGCGCAATGCCAGGTTCATGGCTGCAATTACGGGTTGAGAAGCTGCGCACCTGCACGAATTCACGCTGCATTCGGCTGCCTGGCGCGCGAGGCGTGTGGACGAATGCGCAATGCCGAGCCCGCGCAGGCGCGTGGAACCGCGATGCGCCCGCGCCCGTTGAGACGCCGACACCGCATCCGGAGACATCGATCCATGAAATCCCCGCTTCTAGCCGTCGCCGCCGCCCTTCTCGTGCTCGGCGCAACCTCCACCGCCAATGCCAAAGGCTGCATCAAGGGCGCCGTCGTCGGCGGCGTCGCCGGCCACTACGCCGGTCATCACGGCGTCCTCGGCGCCGCTGCCGGCTGCCTCTATGGCCGCCACCACGCCAAAGAGCAGGAAAGGCAGCGGCAACAGCAGAGCCAGGTGAACGGGCAGGGGAAGTTGTAATCCCCCGTCATTCCGGGGCGCCGCAAAGCGGTGAGCCCGGAATCCATAGCCACGACTGGCGCGGGTGATACTGCGCCGCCTACCTCTTCTTCCATCCGCCGCGATGCCCCGGCGCGCCGCCGCTGGAGCGCGGGGTGGGGCCGAACTCGGGTCCCGACTGCCTTGAGTCCGTCGGCTGGATGATCCGGCTCGTGCTGCCGAACGGCTTTGCCGGCAAGCTCGGCTTCTCGCGGTAAGGCAACGACTCCGGCCCGTGCATCTCGTCGAGATGCGGCTTGTGCACCTTCGAGCCGGTGCCGCCGCCGCTGGCTTTCAGCGCCGAGCTCACGGTCTTCTTCTTCATGGCGCTGACGGGCAGGTTCGCCGCGTCGCCGTACTTCTTCGCTCCCGCATAGGCCCCGGCCTTGCCCTGGACGGTGCGCTGCTTGGCAGTGGGGTCGTCCACGACGGCGAGCTCGGTGGCGCGCAGGCGCTTGACCTCGTCGCGGAGGCGGGCGGCTTCCTCGAAGTTCAGATCGGCGGCGGCCTCGCGCATGCGGGTTTCGAGATCGGCGAGCACGGCTTCGAAATTGTGGCCGATCGAGATGACGTCGTCGGTCATGTCGTGGCCGCCGACCTCGACCAGCACGTGGTCGCGCTCGTAGACGGAGTTGAGGATGTCGCCGATGTGCTTCTTCACGCTCTCCGGCGTGATGCCGTGCTCCGTGTTGTACTCGACCTGCTTTTCGCGACGGCGGTTGGTCTCGGCGATGGCGCGCTCCATCGAGCCCGTCATCTGGTCGGCGTAGAGGATCACCTTGCCGTCGACGTTGCGCGCGGCGCGGCCGATGGTCTGGATCAGCGAGGTCTCGCTGCGCAGAAAGCCTTCCTTGTCGGCGTCCAGAATCGCGACCAGCGCGCATTCGGGAATGTCGAGGCCTTCGCGCAGGAGGTTGATGCCGACCAGCGCGTCGAACGCGCCGAGCCGCAAATCGCGGATGATCTCGATGCGCTCGATGGTGTCGATATCGCTGTGCATGTAGCGCACGCGAATGCCCTGCTCATGCAGATATTCGGTGAGGTCCTCTGCCATGCGCTTTGTGAGCACCGTGATGAGCGATCGATAGCCGGCCTGCGCGGTGGCGCGAACCTCGCCGACGAGATCGTCGACCTGGGTGCGGGCGGGGCGGATATTGACGGGCGGATCAATCAGCCCGGTCGGGCGGATGACCTGCTCGACGAACACGCCGCCGCTTTCGTTCAGCTCCCAGCCGCCTGGCGTGGCCGACACCGCAACCGTCTGCGGCCGCATCATGTCCCACTCCTCGAAGCGGAGCGGGCGATTGTCCATGCACGACGGCAAGCGGAAGCCGTATTCGGCCAGCGTCGCCTTGCGGCGGAAGTCGCCGCGGAACATGCCGCCGATCTGCGGCACGGTGACGTGGCTTTCGTCGGCGAACACCAGCGCGTTGTCGGGGACATACTCGAACAGCGTCGGCGGCGGCTCGCCGGGCAGGCGCCCGGTGAGGTAGCGCGAATAGTTCTCGATGCCGGCGCAGCTCCCCGTCGCCTCCATCATCTCGAGGTCGAAGGTGGTGCGCTGCTCCAGCCGCTGCGCCTCCAGCAGGCGTCCCTGGTCGTGGAGCTGGTCGAGCCGCATCTTCAATTCGGATTTGATCGACTTGATCGCCTGCACCAGCGTCGGGCGCGGCGTCACATAGTGTGAGTTGGCGTACATCTTGATGAATTCGAGCTCGTCCTGCTTGTGGCCGGTGAGCGGATCGAACTCCTCGATGGTCTCGATGGTGTCGCCGAACAGGTTCACGCGCCAGGCGCGGTCCTCATAGTGCGCCGGGAAGATGTCGATGACGTCGCCCCTGACACGGAAAGTACCGCGGGTAAAATCGGCCTGGGTGCGCTTGTACTGGAGCGCGACGAGGTCGGCGATGAGCTGGCGCTGGTCGATGCGCTCGCCCTTCTTCAGCGCGAAGGTCATCGCGGTGTAGGTCTCGACCGAGCCGATACCGTAGATGCAGGATACCGAGGCGACGATGATGACGTCGTCGCGTTCGAGCAGCGCGCGCGTCGCCGAATGGCGCATGCGGTCGATCTGCTCGTTGATGGAGGAGTCCTTCTCGATATAGGTGTCGGTGCGCGGGACGTAGGCTTCCGGCTGGTAGTAGTCGTAATACGAGACGAAGTATTCGACCGCATTGTCCGGGAAGAAGCTCTTGAACTCGCCATAGAGCTGGGCGGCCAGCGTCTTGTTCGGCGCCAGGATGATCGCGGGGCGCTGCGTCGCCTCGATCACCTTGGCCATGGTGTAGGTCTTGCCGGAACCGGTGACGCCGAGCAGCACCTGCGAGCGGTCGTTGCGCTGGATGCCCTCGACCAGCTCGGCGATCGCGGTCGGCTGGTCGCCGCGCGGCTCGTAGGCCGACTTGATCTCGAAGCGCACGCCGCCTTCGGACTTTTCCGGGCGCGGCGGCCGATGCGGGGTCCACACCTTCGTGGAGCCGTCGTCCTTGCGGAACTCCGGTCGGCCCTCGCGGATCAGCGATTCCAGCGCGTCTGCGGTGGCCTTGACGCCGAGCGCTTCCATCTTGGTGCGCGGCGGGCGCGCCAGCGCCTCGGCGTCGTCCTCCTCGGTAGGCAGACCAAGCTGCCGTGCCAGTTCCGGATCGAGCGTCGGGATCGTGGCCGCGGTGCCGTAATTGGCCTGCGGCGCCTCGTCCAGTCCCGCCGGGCCGTCACTGGGGAAGTCCTTCGGCGTCGAGGCCCGCGCGCGATGCGCGGCGGCCTCGCCCCCGGCGCGACGGTCGCGCGAATTGTCCGGCGGCGGCTGGAGGCCGGTGCCCGATCCAAGCCCGGCATCGCCACGGTTGATGGCGGGATTGAGCAGCTCGGCCAGCGCCGGCCCGATCGGCTGCACGTCAGGGC
>NZ_JBFUES010000219.1:0-8882 GCF_056403875.1 Bradyrhizobium sp. P2_E8 | reverse complement strand
GCCGAGCTGGGCCGTCACGCAGGATCAGTGAGGCGAATGGCGCGAATGAGAGGGATACTGTTGAAGAAGTAGCCGTGGATGTCCGGTTTACCGCCAACATCGGCCGAAGTGAGGATGACCTCCGAGGTCGCAGATGGGCCAGAAGCGGACTCTTTGATTAGGCAGCTTGCCGTTCCTCGATTTTGGCGAGGGCATCGCGCAGCGCTTCGACTCCGGCTCCTGCCTTCACGCCACTTTCTGCCAGATGGCGGCGGAAGGCACGCGCGCCGGGCACCGCGTGGAAGGCGCCAACGAAATGCCGCGTGATGGCGTGTAGGCGGGTGCCGCGCGCCAGTTGTGCCTCGATATAGGGCATCATTGCCGCGAATGCGTCCTGCATGGTCGCATGCGGCGCCGCCTCGCCGAAGATGTCGAAATCGACGGCGAGCAACCGCCACGGCTCCTGATAGGCGGCGCGGCCAAGCATCACGCCGTCGACATGCGCAAGATGCGCCTTTGCTTCCTCGATGCTCAAGACACCGCCATTGATAATGACGGGCATATCGGGCATCGCACGCTTGAGTCGGTAGACGCGATCATAGTCCAACGGTGGGATATCGCGATTTTCCTTCGGCGACAGGCCTTTGAGCCAGGCCTTGCGGGCGTGCACGATCAACGCGTCACAGCCAGCAGCGACCACGCCGCACGCCAACTTATCGAGCGCAACTTCCGGATCCTGGTCGTCGATGCCGATGCGGCACTTCACGGTCACGGGAATGGAGACCGCGCGCTTCATCGCCTCGACACAAGATGCGACGATGTCTGGCTCCGCCATCAGGCAAGCACCGAAGCGACCGTCCTTCACCCGATCGGACGGACAGCCAACATTGAGATTGATCTCGTCATAGCCGAAGCCYTCGCCGATCCGCGCCGCTTCCGCGAGGTCGCGCGGATCCGATCCGCCGAGCTGAAGCGCCACCGGATGCTCCACGGCGTCGAAACTAAGCAGTCGCGCCCGATCGCCATGAACGATGGCACCGGTCGTCAGCATTTCCGTGTAGAGCAGCGCCCGCCGCGTCAGGTGACGATGGAACACCCGGCAGTGCCGGTCAGTCCAATCCATCATGGGTGCAACGGAAAAGCGATAGTCTTGCGATTTCGAAGTGACGAGGCTCATACTACAACTTGTTGGAGGCGTGGAGAGTGCGATCAATCTCCGCATCTTTTGCGGAGAATAGCGGAAGCTGCAACATGTATTTATATCAGCAACCGGATTGGCCGAAGTTCTCCTGGGACCCTGCGGCCATCGCAGCGGCGCTGGAAACGGCGTGTCTGCGGAAGAGCCGGCGGATCGATAGGGCACTCCACCTAGCACTCCGGGCACAGAACGGAGTGTTCTTATCCACCCTGACCGAAGAGATAGTTCGATCAAGCGAAATTGAGGGGGTGAATTTYGACCGACAGGAGGTGCGATCCCTGCTCGCGTGGCGGCTTGGGATTGGCTCGGATGGATTGCCACCCGCCGATCGGGCAATTGAAGGCGCAGTCGAGGTGATGCTCGATGCTACGCAAAACTTTAGAGCTGCACTTACTTTCGAGCGGTTGTTCAATTGGCACGCGTCGCTCTTTCCCACAACTCGTAGCGGGAAAAGGGGGATCATTGTTGGCGCGTGGCGTGACGGTCCGATGCAGATCGTATCAGGTAAATACCGTGGTCGTCGTATCCACTACGAAGCGCCATCCGCCGAGAAGCTAGACGTTAAGATGACAGCCTTTCTTGACTGGTATAACAGCGACCAAGAGGTCGATCCAGTCATCAAGGCTGCAATCGCCCACCTTTGGTTTGTGACTGTTCACCCATTCGAGGACGGCAATGGTCGCATCGCACGTGCTATCGCGGAGATGTCGCTCTCTCGATCGGATGAGTCTTCGCAGCGATTCTACAGTATGTCTGCACAGATCTGCAGAGAACGGCGAGCCTACTATGACGCACTTGAGAGCGCTCAAAAGGGCTCACTCGATGTTACTGCCTGGCTTACATGGTTTCTCGGGTGCCTTGATAGATCGACCTCAGTCCAAGTTTGGCCAGACGGCGAGTAGGAAAAGGCCTTCTTCGCGGCTGCAATGCATCACCCAATGGACGCAGAAAATGGGGGTGCCCGCGTAGATACAAGCGGTCGCTATCGATCAGGCATCGGAAGAAATTTGTTGGAGATTGAAGGCTTAGTTTGTCCCTACAAGGCAATACTGAAAATGAGTGTGATGCATGGCGACGGTAGTAAAACTCCCCTCGGGAAATTGGCGTATTCAAATTCGACGAAAAGGACGATATGCCGCTCGGACGTTCAGCACAAAGAAAGAGGCCGAGAGTTGGGGCTCGGTCTTAGAACGCGAGATCGACCTAACGGCGARGAAGGCGTCAGACTGGGGTAAGTGCACCCTCGAGGATCTGATCGACCTCTACTTGCGCGACATGCAGGACGTTGGAAAGAGAATTGGAAGGTCTAGGCGGTTCTTTCTCGATAGCGTTCGGCCTAAGCTGGGTAAGCTAAAGGTGACGGAGCTCACCCGCGCGAACCTTATCAAATACGGTCGCTCGCGCGCACTTGCGGGAATTGCGCCCGCTACTATCCTTTTTGATATCGCGACTATCGGCACAATCTTGAGTCATGCCGAAGCCGTTCATGGAGCATCCATAAGCCTTAACGAGTTCGTTCTCGCACGCAAAGCTCTTCGGGCACTCGGATTTGCGAAAAGGAGTCGGACTAGACTCCGGCGCCCCACAGCAGACGAGATTGGGCGATTGATCGAGTACTTCGCTAATGCCCCGCGCCAGGTCCTTCCCATGGATCGTATTGTCAAATTCGCTATTGCCACAGCGCTGCGCCGAGGAGAAATTGTTCGTCTCGAATGGCCGGATATCGATTTGAGAAAACGCTTGATGACGATCCGAGAGCGAAAGGCACCATTCGACAAAGATGGCAACCATGAAGTCGTTCCCATACTCAGCCTGACGGGCTTTGATGCTTGGCAGCTGCTTCTTGAGCAAAGAATCCTAACTCATGGAAGGGGCAGGGTCTTCCCTTATTGTGCCGCCAGTGTCGGAGAGGCATTTTCGCGAGCTTGCAAAGCTCTCAAAATCGAAAACTTACGATTTCACGACCTAAGGCGGGAATCGGCAACACGGCTCTTTGAAGCTGGCCTGCCTATCGAGAAAGTCGCGTTGGTCACGGGTCACAAGAGCTGGGATATGCTGAGACGGTACACTCAGTTGCGGCCCGAAGATCTCGTGAAAGCAGAACCACTCGCTCAGCTCTCCGTGGCAGATTTCATAGATCAACTGATTGATGCTTAAACGCTGGCGGAAGAGCGACCAGTCCCGAACGTCGCCTATGGGTCAAAACCTGCCCTGATGGCGCGGCCGGAGAATGTCTCCCAGTCCCCCGGAAGCGGACGTGGCTTGAGTTTGGCAGTCCGGTTCACCTCGCCTCTAGAAGAGCCCGAACTAGAGGCAGCGGAATAAGCAAGCCCTGTTTCGGAAGGCTGTGAGGCCCTTGCTGGCGCTGATCTTGGACTCCAACTGCAATGAAGGTCATCGATGCCACTTTTTCGGTTTTTTGATCTCACCTTACGGGCCTCCCCATGCGGTCGGTGCGTCGTTGACCAATGGACAAACGATGCCCCCGCCACCAAGCCGCCCGAATCACGTCCCGTTACTAAGCATTGACTCGCGCGCAGTGTGGATAGCCCAACAGACAGGGYGGACTACTATGGCCGATGCGAACTGGGACGACTTGGATAGGTTTGAACAAAGGCTGCTGATCAAGTTGTTCGGCGGCGGCTCAACGCGATACGATGATCCGGTGGTTGTTGAGGGTCTTCGACGCCGTGGCTTTGTAGACGAAAACAACCAACTTTCCGTGCCAGGGCTGCGTGTTTTCGCCGTTGCTTTCCGCGAACAGCAAGCAAAAGCCCGATCCCATTTGGCTATCCGGACAAGCCACTGAGTCAGAGCCGCCGCAACAACCGATGACGCCGCCGCCACTGTCGCCATCCATTCGGTTGCTTTTGCTGCCGTTCCTGACGACGTGCGAGGGATGCATCTAGTGTCGTTCCGTCGATTGCGCCGTCGTCGCACCGAACGCGCGGATGGCGACCTCCTGCGTTGCCCACATGCGCCACTCTTCGAGATCACCGGCATAGTGCAGCATCGATTTGCGAAATGCCGCATCATCAACGCTCATGCCTTTGTCGAGCAGCAGGTAATTTCCATGCTTGACCAATGCCTCGTTCCGACGATCGATCAACAATTGCTGTGCCTCTTCGAACGTCATTTCGAGCCTCCGCGCTTCACAGCCAGTTTCCAAATATTTCCGCCTTCACCCGGCCGAACGCCGGCGTTTTCCACGTCGCAATTCCAAACCGAACCCGCATGTGTGACGAAGGACCCCGGCGGATATGTCCGCGATGCATCCCAAATGCCCAGGTAACACAGCGTCGGGCGCGACTCGATTGCCTTGATCCGCTCTTTCAGCGGCGTGATTGCTGCCAGCACGAAGTCGGCGAGAACCGGCGCGACCGCCGCGACGAAACCTTCGATCTGGGCTCGCCGCTGGGGCGACACTTGCGCTTCGATCGCACGGCGCTCTTCCGGAGTTGGGACGTTCGTCATTTACACGTGCTTGATGTTGGGGGCTTTCCCATGGCGTCGCTCATACGCAAGCGACAGCCGAGCCTGCTCGCGGACCAACGCGCGACACGCGCGCATGTTGTCAGGATTATCGCGGTGCCAGAGCAGTTCGCGAATTTGCTTGGTTATCCGATTGATTGCAACCAGATCATCGGCTTCCGGCAAAATGCGAACCACCGAACGCCCCATCTTGCGGGCAACCAAACGGCGGCCAGTTTCCAGGTCCGTCGCTGTTAGCCTGACGACCATTGTCGTCTCCTCATCATTTCGAAGTCGACTTTCAATAGCAGATCGCGATCTCAACCCTCGTTACGCTGTAACTTGCGATGCAGTTTCTGCAGGGCCAGCTTCAAGGCTTTTGAGAGTTCTTTGCGATCTGTCTCGCTCCACTCCGCCAACGCGCCCTGGCTGCGCAGCCAATCCACGTCATCAAAATCGAGATCGATGGCAACACGCACGGCGCCTATCGCCTGGCGTGCGCGGTGTTCTCGCATGCGCTGAGCGGCGGCCGTGGGTGCAACGTGCGTCTTCGGCTTGGTTCTCACTTTTGAACCTGTGGGTGCTCTAAAATGCCGTCAAGATGGAACCCCCGATTAGGATTTTGGTCCCAGTGCGAGCGCCCCAGCCCGTGCGGTTCCTGCCCTCCTGTCGTCCGGTTTTGCACCCTCCCGCCCCCGGTGTGCTCTCTCGATCGCAGCCAGGGTGCGGTTGCCGTTGGCGGGCGCGAGGGGACTGGTGGTTTGCTATCCAGATGACGAGGATTGTGAGATCGACAGGGTCGAGCCCCGACAGGGGCGATGATCACCTGTTGATCATCACAGGGGGGTATGGGGGGTGACACACACACATGATCGACAGGTGATCGAAGGGTGATCGACAGTCGCGGAAGTACCTGCGGCACAACGCTTTTTGCAAAGAACGCCGCGCTAAACTACGAACGCAAAACCCCTGATAGACAGGGTGATCGACAGTTTTGATAGACAGGCAGGTGATAGACAGGTGATCGACAGGTGGTCGGCAAGCGCTTGCGCCACATGCGTTTTCCCCCACTTTGGGCAAGCGAAATTGCCTGGCATGAAGCCACGATCGAGGGGTGATCGACAGGTGATAGACAGGGTGATCGACAGTTTTCATCGCGTCACCAGACGCATCGTCCCACGGCAGGGCGATCCGTAGTTCTCGACCGATATGGCGCTAGTTTCGAACAGCCGGCGCATGGCACCTTCGAAGTCTCCCTTCCTGACGCCGTGCTTCTTGGCCTCAGCTTCTTTCCCGAACACGGTCGGCGCATAGTTTTTCGACGCCGGCTTTTCGCTGACATTGCGGCCCTGATCGTTGAACCGGCAGAGCAGTGCCACGAACAGCCGCTCGGCCGTTTGCTCGGCGGCGGCCTTTTGGAGCGTGCCCTGCCTCGGTTCCGGCACGAACACGCCTGCCTTCCAGCGCAGCAGCACGCGTTCGCCAAGCGGGCCATAGTTGTTCTTCAGGAACAGCAGCTCGCGCAATTCCGGATCAGGTTCGTCATCCTGTTCCGTTTTCGCGGTCCGGAAGAACATCCGGGCGCGGACCGAATTGTGCCAGCCGGTGCTGCCGCTCAGGCCGGTGCCGGTGCTGATGCCGGTCAAGCTCGGATGGCTGCACAACAGGACGCTGCAATTGCCGTCCATGGCGAGCCGGCGCAGCAGGCCAACGAACTGGCGGACCTGCTGGCGATCATTTTCGTTGCCGGCAAAGGTGTCGGCGCTGGTGTCGATCACCAGCGTTCGCGGCTGGATCTCACAGGCGGCCTTGAGGATGCGGTCAAACAGCGGCGTCGGCTCGATGATGCCGGCGCGATTGGCAGCGCCCAGGATGGCATCCTTGCCGGCGAAGGACAGCAAATGCAGCCCGCCTTCAATGAGATCGGCAAAGCTGGCATGATAATGCGCGGCGATATCCGCAACGCGGCGGTGGATCTCGGTGTCATCGTCTTCGCAACCAAGGTAGATCACAGGCCCCGGTTCGGGCAGCATGCCGAGCCAGTCACGACCTAGGACCGTCGCGATCCCGAGCTGCAGGGACAGCAGGGTCTTGCCGACGCTGCCCTCGCCGGACAGCAGTGCCGGCTGGCGCAGCGGGATACGATCGCGGACGGACCATTGCCGCGGCGGCGCCGGCCTAGCGTCCCATTCGGACATATCAATGAAAGCGAGCGGCTCGGCGCTGCCCTGATCCGGCTGTTCGGCGTTGCCGTCGAGATCTTTGTGCGGTACCAGCTCGCCGCTGCTCTGGCCCGACTTTATCGTGGCGCGCGCGGCAACCTCACCATCGTCATTAACGAGTAGGCACGCTGCCGCTGCCTCGAACAGCCGGCCGGCCACCTCGTCGCGGCTGATCCACTGGCGGGCGGACATCGTGCCCAAGCGGAAGGCGAGCGCGTTGAGCCGGTCATTACGGCCGGAATTTTGTGGCATGGCGGCCAGCTCGTCGCAGCAGCCCTGCAACGCCGCGGCGGCATATTTCTCTTCACGGCTACCGTAGAGCGCCGCAAAGTCTCCCGCGCCAGGCTGATGCGCGCCAAGCTGCAGGTTGACCCCGTTGGGCTTGCGGATCTCTTCAATCCAGCCCTGCCCTCGCATCAGCTCCGTGGCCCTGGTGATGAAGGCCTGCGCCAGCTCCGCCGTCAGTTCTGGCAGATCGGCATGGGCGATCTCGCCGAGTTCGCCACCATGCCACGTATACGGTTTGCGGGTGCCGGGATGGATACCGAGCACGACGATCTGCTGCCCATCGCCGAGAACCTCGACGCGGTGCTTCTGCTGTGACTGCGAGGTAAAGCTTGGCGTCGAAATCTTGGTGTAGGGCGTCGAGGTGCGGAACAGGATCGCGCGTTTCGGCGCCTGGCCGAACCGGACCATGCCGCGGCTGCCGATCATGTCCCATGCCAACGCCTCGATCTCGGCGGCCATGTCAGGATCGAGCACATCGATATCGATCGCTGGCGATCGGCGGGTCAGAACGCCCGTGTTCAAGGCGTCCGGAAACTTCTGAAACCAGCTATCGATCTCGGCTTCGGTCGGCTCAAGTTTCTGCCAACCCGGCATCGGCGGCGCCTTGCCGGCGGCGGGAATAGGCATAAAGCCCGCCGCCAGCAAGCGCTTCCTCGCGGCCGTCGCAGCGTCACGAATTTGCCAAGTCGCGAGCATGGCTTATGTCCGGTCAGAACGGGATAGCATCATTCATCTCTGACTTGCCGGACGGCTTCGACAACGGCCGCAGCCGGATGCCTTCCTTGCCGAGCGACGTCATCTCGGCGTAGGCCTCGACGGTCATGCCGACCCAGAGCGCGAAGTCCTTGCTGTACGCAGCGGCCAGCTTGACCGCGTTCGTCTTGTTCAGCACGAGCGCCTTCTCGACGCCTTCGAAGTAGACGACCATCCGCGTTTTCATGGTGCCGTCCTTCTCCTTCAGTTCCTGCGGCTCCACCTTGCCGATCTTGAAATGCGGCTGCTGGCCGTGCAGGTCGGCGGCGGACAGATATTTCGAGCCATAGAGATCATCGAATTCGAAGTTCATTGTCATTTGCCTTTGGGTTCAGTTGCCGGGTGCGTCGGATGTTGCAGGCCGCGATGCACCCAACGGCGCGGCCGGTTTCGCTTTCGCGAATTGGGAATTGTGGATTGTGATCGGCTCGGCTGGCCGTCCGAACCTGGCGACGACATCGATCAGAAAATCGGCCACGGTCTTCGGCAGCCAGCCGCGGTGCCGTTCGCAGCTCGCGCATTGCAGGCTCGCCACATGCGGGCCGGCGCCGACACCAATAACGACATCGGTCTGGCCACAGGCGACACAGGGAACGTCGATGGTGCGCTCCAACCTGACGGTCAGCCCAATGATGTCGGCTTGCGCGGTCACGCTACGCCGCCGGCAGCATGCAGCGCGGCGGATTGATGGCGCGCGTGTTCTGTGTCATTGAGTTCGTTCCTGATGGTGGTGGCCGCGATGGACGTCGCGGCTTGAAGATCCCGAAGAGCTTGTCCCGCAAGGGACAGCTCTTCTCCTTTTCAGGCGGATGATCCGGTACGGCGTTTCGCGCTGTCGGCGTCGAGCCCTTTTCGGATGAGCTGCCGCAACGCGTCGGCTCGGTCCGGAATTTTTTCGGGCTGAGCGCGGCGCCAAGCATCGACGCCGGTTTCCAATTCACGGTTGATCCGGAAATGCACGGCGGTGGGGG
>NZ_JBFUES010000218.1:0-8905 GCF_056403875.1 Bradyrhizobium sp. P2_E8 | reverse complement strand
GGCGCAGCTCGGCCGCCTGGCTGGAGGCCTTGATCGCGATCAGGAAGGTGATGATCGCAATGATCAGCGCAAAGAGGTCAAACGGGCCGTCGAACATGAAGCCTCCAGGCAACCGGCGGGCAGGGGCCGATCGCGCAAATATCGTATCTAGCGCCGGGAGCGCATACGCAAGCCCGGCGCGGGCCGCTCCTGGAGCACGTCGCGGCGGAAGCGGTAGAGCGCCGCCGGCCGTCCGCCGGTCTGTGTCGACATCACGCCGGTCGGTTCGACCAGGGCTTCCGTTTCGACCAGGCGGCGGAAATTCTGCTTGTGCAGGTGTCGGCCGGAGATTGCCTCCACCGTATGCTGCAATTCGGTGAGTGTGAACTCGGCGGGCAAAAGTTCAAACACCACAGGACGATACTTCAATTTTGCGCGCAGCCGCGCGATCGCGGTGGCGAGGATCCGGCGATGATCGAACCGCATGGATGTGCCGAGTGCGGGAAGCGCCTTGCGCGCTAATGCCGCAGGGCGGCCATCGCGCCGCGCCTCCTCGATCAGCCCGGCCTCATAGAGCAGCTCGTAGCGGTCGAGCACGCGCTCCTCGTCCCAGGGCGCGCCGTCGAGACCGAAATAGAATCGCACGCGATCCCTGCGCGGCAATGCCCGCGTCGTCTCCGGCGTCTCCTGTTCCGCCCAATTCGTCAGCGCCGGGATGATGTCGCGGGCGATGATCGCGGGCGGCTCTTCGCGCCAGTCCTCCCAGGGGAGGAAGCGATACCACGGCTCGAAGCTCGCTCCGGTCGCTGCGAGTTCGCCGTCGACGGCGCGGGTGAGTGCGAGATAGCCGATCGACACCATGTGCGCGCCGGTGTCGCCGGCCTCCGCATGACGGCCGCGATCGCCGAACGTGTAGAGCTGCTCGACATAGCCGAGCCGCAAGCCCGCCTGTTCCTCGACCCAGGCACGCAGGCCGATCTCGAAGGTCCGATGGCTCAGCGCATCGAAAGGGCCGAACGGCAGGCCGGCCAGCCCGTCGCTGCCGCGCGCAGTGAGGATCAGCGGCTCGTGGTCCTCGATCGCGACGATCGCGGCGGTCAGGCCGATCTCGATCGGCGTGAGCAGCGTCTCGCTCATGCGGCCGACTTCGCTGCTGTCATTCGAGCTCGATCACGAAGGGGCGGCCCTCGACCATCATCGCGCCCGGGCCCATCTCGTCGAGCGCGCGCAGCATGCGGCCCTCGCGTCCCAGCGCGCGGTCGGCGAGGCTGACGATGCGCCGGTTCGGCGATGCGATCGGCGAGGCCGCGCGGATCTTCTTCGCGATCTCGATCTCGTCGCGATGCGGATTGAGGGCACAGACGGCGGCGAAGGCGCTCGCGGTGGAGCGGCTGATGCCGGCGTAGCAATGCACCACCAGCGGCGCGCTGCGGTCCCAGCCGCGCACGAAGTTCAACACCTGGTCGATATGCGTCTCCGATGGGGCGACAAAGCCGTCCATCTCCTCGGTGATGTCGTCCATCGACACCTTGAGATGGTTGGCCGGAAGCACCGACACCGGCCGCGCCACCTGCTCGACATTGGCCATCACGGTCAGCACATGGCTGGCCTTGGTGAGGCGGACGGTTTCGGGAAGCGCGGCAAGGGAACAGACGTGGATCATGGCGGACCTTTTTGCCGCGATTATAGCGAGCGCTGGTAAGGTGGGCAAAGGCGCATCGCGCCGTGCCCACCATTTCGCAACTGCGCTCATCTCGCCTTGGTGGTGGGCACGCTTCGCTTTGCCCACCCTACGAAGGGATGATGCTACGCAAACACCGCGCCAAACCGCTCCAGGAACTGCTTCTCGGCCCGCGCCGCCGTCCAGGGCGTGAGATAGTCGCGCCGGACGCTGTCGGGCAGGCCGGGATCCTTGCCGAACAGGCGCCTCGCCTCGGCATCGCTGAAGCCGGCAAGCTCGGTCGCCTCGAGGTAGGCCGCGCCGCGATCGGCGGCCTTGATGGCCAGCGTGATCTCGTCGGGCAGCACCGGCGGCAGGCCGAAGCGGATGTGGATGGCGCCGAGCAGGCGCTTCTCGACCGCCTTGTAGTGGCCGTCGAGCACGGCCTTGAACGGCGAGATCATGTCGCCGATCACGTATTCGGGCGCGTCGTGCAGCAGCGCTGCGAGCCGCACGCGCTGGTCGACGCGCGGCGTTTCGTGCCGCATCACGGTCTCCACCAGCAGCGTATGCTGTGCGACCGAGAAGATGTGCGCGCCTGTCGTCTGCCCGTTCCAGCGCGCCACGCGCGCCAGCCCATGGGCGATGTCGGCGATCTCGACGTCGAGCGGCGAGGGATCGAGCAGATCGAGCCGCCGGCCCGACAGCATGCGCTGCCAGGCGCGGGACTCCGCGCCGTGTGCCGACTTCTTCGCCGTCATTTGACCTTGAGGCGCGGCTTGCGCTGCGTCTTGCCGCAGCTTGCGTGACAATGACAGTCGACGAGATGGTCGTTGACCATGCCGGTCGCCTGCATGAAGGCATAGACGATGGTCGGGCCGACGAACTTGAAGCCGCGCGAGGACAGCTCCTTGGAGATCTGCACCGACAGCGGCGTCGAGGCCGGCACGCTCGCCGTGGTCTTGAAGTTGTTGACCTTGGGCCTTCCGTCCATGAAGTCCCACAGCAGCTTCGAGAAGCCCGGCCCCTTCTCCATGATATCCAGATAGGACTTCGCGCTCAGGATAGCGCCGTCGATCTTGGCGCGGTTGCGCACGATGCCGGCATCGTTCATCAGCGCGTGCACCTTCTTGGCATTGTAGCGCGCGATCTTCTCCGGCTGGAAATCGTCGAAGGCTTTGCGGAAATTGTCGCGCTTGCGCAGGATCGTGATCCAGGACAGGCCGGCCTGAAAGCCATCGAGGATCAGCTTCTCGTAGAGCGCGCGGTCGTCATACTCAGGCACGCCCCATTCGGTGTCGTGATAGGCGACATAGAGCGGATCTTCACCCGGCCAGGGGCAGCGGGTCAGGCCGTCGGGATGCAGGCGAGGGGCGCGGCTCATGCGGTGGGCTGCTTGGCTGGAATGCGCACGACTTCAGGTTCGGCGAGCGTCAAGGCAAGGCCGCCGGCGGTGAGCGGCTGGCCGGCATCGAGCGCGTCGGCGACGCGGTCGATGCGCACCAGCGCGATGCCTTTGCCGCGCGCCGACGAGCCCATGGTGCCGACCGGCTTGTCGCCGGCCAACACGCTGACGCCGACTTCCGGMGAGATGTCATCGAGCAGCACCTTGACGCTGCGGGTGCGCGCGGTGCCGCGATGCTGCATGCGCGAGACGACCTCCTGGCCGACATAGCAACCCTTGTCGAAATCGACGCCGGCAAGGCGGTCCATATTGGTCTCGTGCGGGAACGCATCGCTGTACATGAAGTCGAGCCCGCCGCGCGGCACCCCGAGCGCGATGCGATGGGCCTCATAGGTGGCCGCATCGACCAGCTCGGCGCCGATGAGGTCGGACAGCTTCTGCTTGAGATCCTCGGGAATCAGGATGCGGTAGCCGAGCTCGTCATGGCGCGGATCGGCAAAGGCAAGATCCGGCTGGGCCGCGAGCGCGCCGCCCCAGGCCGCGAGCACGCCGAGATCGTCGGAGAGGTTTTCCACCGTGACCTTGGCGCGCAGCTTGTAGAATTTCAGCTTGGTGGCGAGGCCATCGGCCAGCGCCTTGGGGCAATCGATCAGGAACCCGCCGCCGTGGCCGGCCGGCGCCTCCGTGATCAGGAAATCGACGATGATCTTGCCCTGCGGCGTCAGCAGCGCCCCGAATCGCCCCGGGCCCGGCTTGAGCCTGTCGAGGTCGGTCGTGACGAGGCCGTTGAGGAAGTTGCGCGCATCCTCGCCCGCGACCTTGACCACGCCCCGGTCGGGAAGAAACGCTGATTTCATGCGAAAATCTCTTGCGACATGTTGCTCCGGAACGTAAGCCCGCAGCGCATAAACGACAAGACCTCGAGCCCTGCGCTTGGGGATGAGAGGGGCCTTCAGCCATGACTCAGCGTTTCGATGTGATCCTCAGGGGCGGCACCGTCGTCAACCAGGACGGCGAGGGGCTGCGCGACATCGGCATTGCGGGCGGCCGCATCGCCGAGATCGGCGCGCTGTCGCAAGCCTCCGCCGCCGACGTGGTCGACTGCAAGGGCCTGCACATCCTGCCYGGCGTGATGGACACTCAGGTGCATTTCCGCGAGCCCGGGCTGGAGCAGAAGGAAGACCTCGAGACCGGATCGCGCAGCGCCGTGATGGGCGGCGTCACCGCCGTGTTCGAGATGCCGAACACATCGCCGCTCACCGTGACGGAGGCCGCCTTTACCGACAAGGTGAAGCGCGCCCATCACCGCATGCATTGCGACTTCGCCTTCTTCATCGGCGGCACCCGCGAGAACGTGCAGGACCTGCCGGTGCTGGAGCGCGCGCCGGGCTGCGCCGGCGTCAAGGTGTTCATCGGCTCCTCGACCGGCGCGCTGCTGGTGGAGGACGACGAGAGCCTGCGCCGCATCTTCCAGGTGATCCGCCGCCGCGCCGCGTTCCATGCCGAGGACGAATACCGCCTCAACGAGCGCAAGCCGCTGCGTATCGAGGGCGATCCCCGCTCGCATCCGGTCTGGCGCGACGAGACCGCGGCGCTGATGGCGACGCAGCGCCTGGTCAAGCTCGCGCATGAGACGRGCAAGCGCATCCACGTGCTGCACATCTCGACCAAGGAAGAAATCGAGTTCCTGCGCGACCACAAGGACGTCGCCTCCTGCGAGGCGACGCCGCATCACCTCACGCTGGTCGCGCCCGAATGCTACGAGCGGCTCGGTACGCTGGCGCAGATGAACCCGCCGGTGCGCGRCGCCGATCACCGCGCCGGCATCTGGCGCGGCATCGAGCAGGGCATCATCGACGTGCTCGGCTCCGATCACGCCCCGCACACGCTGGAAGAAAAGCAGAAGACCTATCCGGCTTCGCCCTCCGGCATGACCGGCGTGCAGACGCTGGTGCCGCTGATGCTTGACCACGTCAATGCCGGCCGCCTGTCGCTGGCGCGGTTTGTCGATCTCACCAGCGCCGGCCCCGCGCGTCTCTACAACATGGCCTGCAAGGGCCGCATCGCCGCGGGCTACGACGCTGACTTCACCATCGTCGACTTGAAGCGCAGCGAAACCATCACCAACAAATGGGTGGCGTCCAAGGCCGGCTGGACCCCTTACGATGGCGTCCGCGTCACCGGCTGGCCCGTCGGCACCTTCATCCGCGGCCGCCGCGTGATGTGGCAGGGCGAGCTGGTGACGCCATCGCAAGGCGAGCCGGTGCGGTTTCTGGAGACGCTGAAGGCGTAGCTGTATTGCGCCGTTCACACTGCTGTCATGCCCCGCGAAGGCGGGGCATCCAGTACGCCGCGGCCCCTCGATTCAAATTTTGCTGCCTCTGGAATACTGGATTGCCCGCCTTCGCGGGCAATGACAGTGTTGTCGGACGGACAACCTGAACGTGGGGAAGCAACGATGACCACGCCAACACCCCTCATCACCACCGCGCAACTCGCCGCCATCCTCGGCGATCCCGCCTTACGCCTTTACGACTGCACGACCTATAACGAACCCGTGCCGCCCGGCAGCGACGTGCCCTATCGGGCAGTCGCCGGCGACAAGACCTTCGCGGCCGGCCACATCCCCGGCGCCGATTTCCTCGACCTGCAGGGCGAGTTCTCCGACACCTCCGCAGGCCCGCTCTTCATGATGGCTGGCGTGCCCCAGCTAGAGGCCGCCTTCGGCCGCCACGGCGCTGACGCATCCAAGACCATCGTGCTCTACAGCATCGGCACGATGATGTGGTCGACACGGTTCTGGTGGATGCTGCGCTCGCTCGGCGTCGATGCACTGGTGCTCGACGGCGGTTTTGACAAATGGAAGGACGAGGGGCGGCCGGTCGAGACGGGCGCGCCGAAGGGCTTTCCCGCCACGACCTTCAAGGCGACGCCGCGCGCGGGCTTCTTCGTCGACAAGACCACTGTGAGGGCGCGGATCGGCGATCCCTCGACCGTGATCGTCAACGCGCTCGGGCCGCAATTCCATCAAGGCCTTGAGCCGAGCCGCTACGGCCGGCCCGGCCGCGTTCCCGGCAGCGTCAACGTTCCCGCTGCAACGCTCACCAATGCCGATAAGACGCTGACGAGCCTTGCCGATGCCGAAGCGAAATTCGCGGCCCAGGGCGTTACGCGCGACAAGACCGTGATCTGCTATTGCGGCGGCGGCATCTCGGCGACGATCGACCTGCTCATGCTGACGCAGCTCGGCTACGACAAGCTGACGCTGTACGATGCCTCCATGGGCGAATGGGCGAGGGATCCGGCACTGCCGATCGAGACGGACTAGCTCTTACCCTCCCTGGAGGGACCCGGCGGGGAAGGTAAGAAAATCGGGAACCTTTTCCCCGCGCCTGCATCCAATGTCCGGAACGAATGGAAACAGGTGACCTCCATGCAGCGGACCGCAGCCGGCCTGTCCGCCGGCGCCAGAGCATCGGAAGCCGAACTTGTCGACCGCGCGCGGGGCCGTGACGAGGCCGCGCTGCGCGAGATCATGCAGGCCAACAACCGCAGGCTCTACCGTCTTGCGCGCGGTATCCTGCGCAGCGACAGCGAAGCCGAGGACGTGGTGCAGGAGACCTATGTCCGGGCCTTCACCCATCTCGACGGCTTTCGCGGCGAGTCCGGGCTGTCGACCTGGTTGTCGCGCATTGCCATCAACGAGGCGCTTGGCCGGGCGCGAAGCCGCAGGCCGCATGTCGAGCTCGGCGCGCTGCCGGAAGAGGCGCTCGAGGCGCAGATCATAAGATTTCCCGTTTCTCCCGCTGGCGATCCGGAAAGGACCATGGCCCAACGTGAAATCCAGCGCGTCGTCGAACGCGCAATCGACGAACTGCCGGATGTCTTCCGCATGGTCTTCGTCGCGCGCGTCATGGAGGGGATGAACATCGAGGAGACCGCCGATCTGCTCGGGGTCAAGCCCGAGACCGTGAAGACGCGGCTGCACCGTGCGCGCACCATGCTGCGCGAGAACGTCGAGAAGGAGATCGGTCCGGTGGTGATGGATGCGTTCCCGTTCGCCGGGTGGCGCTGCGAGCGGCTGACCGTATCAGTGCTGAAGCGGCTCGGCAGCGGCTGCTGAAATTTTTCGGGAACGTTTGCGCGAAAATCCCATCCAATGCCTGTGAAGCGACGCCGGCAACCGTCCGGCAGCACAGGAGTGTCAAACATGTTCACCCGACGGAGCGCGGCGCTCGCCGCGGCAATTCTGTTGTCGAGTCCCGCGCTGCTTGGGGGCGCCAGCGCAGCCGACAAGCCCACCGATCCGCAGATCGCCCACATCGCCTACACCGCGGGCGTGATCGACATCAACGCGGCCAAGCAGGCGCAGAAAAAGGCCAAGAACAAGGACGTCAAGGCGTTCGCCGAGGACATGCTGCGCGACCACGAGGCGGTCAACAAGCAGGCGCTCGCGCTGGTCAAGAAGCTGAACGTCACGCCCGAGGACAACGACACCAGCCGCACGCTGTCGAAGCAGGCGAGCGACAAGCTTGCCGAACTCGACAAGCTGGACGGCGCAGCCTTCGACAAGGCTTATGTCGCCAACGAGGTCGCCTATCACAAGGCGGTCAACGGTGCGCTGGAAAGCCAGCTCATTCCCTCTGCCGGCAATGCGGAGCTGAAGAGCCTGTTGCAGACCGGTTTGAAGATATTCCAGGGCCATCAGCAGCACGCCGAGCATGTCGCGGCCGAACTGAAATAGGGGAGCGGATATGATGCCGGGACGGGTGTGCTCGACCGCAATGGCGGTCGTCTTCGCAACGATGGTCGTCCCGGCATGCGCCGCGACAGTTCAGATCACGATGGAGAATCTCGAAATATCGCCGAATGATGCGTCCGCGAAGGTCGGCGACACTGTCGAGTGGATTAACAAGGACGTATTCGCGCACACCGCAACCGCTGGAAGCGGCGACTTCGACGTGAACCTGCCGGCGAAGAAATCAGGCACGACGATCGTGAAGAAGGCGGGAACGGTGGAGTATTACTGCCGCTTTCATCCCAACATGAAGGCGACGCTCAAGGTCGTGCCGTAGCATTCCCGATTGCATCGGGAATATCTCCCGCCCGCAGCGAGACTAATGCTTGGCCGCAGGGAGCGGCTTCCGTGCGATAAACGCCGCAGACTTCGCGATGTGTCGCAGAGTCATTCATCCGTCAACTGGCCCCGCCCGCGTGGCGGGGTCATTTTCCAAAGGCGTTTACTGCCGGGAGATGTCGACGGAGAATTCGCCGTTGCGGATCCGGCCGGGAAAGCCCTCGACGAATTTCGCTACCGCGTCCTCGCCATAGGTGCCGACAAGCTCGGCAAGGGCGGCAAACAGGCTTGCCTGCGCCAGGCAGTCGCCGTCGACGCCGTCGTGGCGCGCTTCGGCCCAGGCCTCGTTGAGATAGCTCAGTGCGGCCTGTTTCTGCTCGTGGTCGGGCAGCGGCGCGCGGGCGGGGGCGTAGGAAATCGGCTGGCTCATGAAACTCGATCAGGGCTGGGCGCGATCCACGGCGATGCGCTGTGCGAGTGGTGTAGCACGCGTATTAACGCCCGCTAGGCTACATCTTTAGGAACGGTTAATGGCTGTGAACAAAGACGATGACAGCGAGTTCAGTTCGCGTAGCGCGCCGTCAGGTCGCGCGAGATCTTCGAGCCTTCCTCGATGTAGCGGCGGATCGCGACGGTGGCGGCCGGCGTGCAGCTCCGGTAGGTCTGCTGGAAACCATTATAGCCGCGGTTGAATCCGGCGATCATGCGGGTGCGGCGCTCGCCGGAGGGGGTTTCGGCATCGATCAGCGCCTGCATCTCGCTGCGCCATTTGTTGCCCTCGTTG